>NZ_WMBF01000151.1:0-13790 GCF_019400875.1 Streptomyces anatolicus
GCGTGGTGTCGGGGGCGGGCCCGGGCACCGGCTGCGCGTCCTGCCGGTCCTCGTCCGCCCAGCGAGCCGCGAGCGCCGCAGCCTTGCGCGCCGCGTCGGCGACCGCTTCGGCGCCGCCCGTCGTCGCCCCGCCTCGCGCGGCGGGGTTCGCGGCGGCCCTCGCCACGGCTTCCGCCGCCGCGTAGCCGACGAGGAACGTGGTCAGCGGTGCGGCCGGCCTTGCCACGCCGTGCGCGGCGTCGCGGGCGAGGTCGAGGAGGGTGCCGGTATCGACGTCGAGTTCGATGCCCAGCTCGTCCTTGACTGCGGAAATCCATTCATCCAACACATGCCCATGCTCCCTGATCCGGGCCCGTGCGGCGGCGATGTCGTCCCAGGTGTCGCAGTCGAAGGCGGCGACGGGATCGGCCACCCGGGTCAGGCCGAGCCGCGAAACGAGCCGCCGCAACGGCAGCCCGCCGAGCCCGCCCCCTTCGCCCGGGCCCGCGAGCGCCGCGATCTCCCGCCGCAGCGACGCGCTGCGATAGGCCGCGACGAGCGGCTGCTCACGCCCCTCGGGGTCGGTGAGAACCGCCCCGTCCGCCCCGCTCTCCCGCAGGGCGCCGAGCAGACGCCGTACGGTCCGCGCCTCCACGAACGGCAGGTCCGCGGAGAGCACCACCACCCACTCCGCCGCCGTACACCGCAGCCCGGCGTCGAGCGCGGCAAGCGGCCCGCCGCCCGGCGGCTCCTCGCGCGCCCACACCACGGGCCGCGCGGTCGCCCTCGGCGCGGCCACCACGACGGTGGTCCCGGCGCCGGAACAGGCGGCCAGGACCCGGTCGATCAGCGCCCGCCCGCCCACGCGCACGCCGGGCTTGTCGGCGCCGCCGAGCCGGGCCGCGCCGCCACCGGCCAGCACCACGGCGTCGTAGGAGGCACCCTCGTTCGCGGTCACCCCCCGAGTATGGGCATACGGAGGATCATTGGCACCCCGCGAAGGGCCCTCGCCCCAAGGGACTTACGTCACCGTCGGCACGTCAGCACGCTCACACCGACCGCAGCAGCACCGCCGGCTGTTCGACGCAGTCCGCCACGTACCGCAGGAAGCCGCCCGCCGTGCCGCCGTCGCACACCCGGTGGTCGAAGGTGAGCGACAGCTGCACCACGTGCCGCACCGCCAACTCCCCCTGGTGCACCCACGGCTTCGGCACGATCCTGCCGATGCCGAGCATGGCCGCCTCGGGGTGATTGATGATCGGCGTGGACCCGTCGACCCCGAACACCCCGTAGTTGTTCAGCGTGAACGTCCCCCCGGTCAGCTCGCCGGGGGTCAGCGCCCCGGCCCGTCCCGCCTCCGTGAGCCTGATCAGCTCGGTGTTGATCGACTCGGTCGTCCGCGACTGGGCGTGCCGGACGACCGGGACGACCAGGCCGCGGTCGGTCTGCGCCGCGAACCCGAGGTGGACGTCGGCGAACTGGCGTATCTCCCGCGCCTCCATGTCCACGCTGGAGTTGAGCATCGGGAAGCGGCCCAGCGCGGCCACGGTGATACGGGCGAACAGCGCCAGCAGCGACACCTTCTGGCCGCCGTCGCGTTCCGTCATCGCCGCGTTCATGGCGGTGCGGGCGGCGAGCAGTTCGGTGGCGTCGGCGTCGACCCAGCAGGTGGCCTCCGGTATCTCGCGCCTGCTGCGGGCCATCTTGTCCGCGACGAGGCCCCGGATGCCGGTCAGCGCGTGCCGGGCCTCAAGACCCGCGCGCGCGGGCTCCTGCCCCGCCTCCACCTGGCGCCGCGCGCCGGAGGACCCCGTTTCGGGCGCGGCGACCGAGCCCGCCTCGATGGCCGCCTCGACATCGGCGCGCGTGATGAGCCCGTCCGGGCCCGATCCCGCGAGCGCGCGCAGGTCCATGCCGTGCTCCCGCGCCAGCTTGCGCACGAGCGGGGAGATCACCGGGACCGGGCCGTCCACGCGCGTGGGAGGCCTGCCCGAGCCGGGGCCCCCGGCGGACGCCGTCAGGGTGGGCCCGGTGGGCCGCACCCTCCTGCGGCGGGCGGGCGCCGCCGCGGTGCCGTAACCCACCAGGACGTTGCCGGAAGACTCCTCGGCCGCCGTCTGAAGCGCCCGCTCGGCGGGCTCCTCCGGTGCGCCGGGCCCGGCAGGGGTCCCCACGGCGACCGTCAACAGCGGCGCCCCGACGGGCAGTTCCGTGCCCTCCTCGCCGAAGCGGGCCGTGACCACACCCCCGTAGGGACACGGCACCTCGACCATCGCCTTGGCCGTCTCGACCTCGACCACCGGCTGGTCCACGGCGACGACATCCCCGACCCGGACGAGCCAGCGGACGATCTCGGCCTCCGTGAGCCCTTCGCCGAGGTCGGGCAGCTTGAACTCCAGGCTGTTCACATCAAACGCGGGCGCCATCAGCTCTCCGCCTCCCACTGCAACCGCGCGACCGCGTCCAGGATCCTGTCGACGCCCGGCAGATGGTGCTTCTCCAGCATCGGCGGCGGATATGGGATGTCGAACCCCGCGACCCGCAGCACCGGCGCCTCCAGGTGGTGGAAGCACCGCTCGGTGACCCGCGCGGCGATCTCCCCGCCGGGGCCCCCGAAGCCACCCGACTCGTGCACGACGACAGCCCGGCCCGTGCGCCGCACGGACGCGGCGACCGTCTCGTCGTCGAACGGCACCAGCGAGCGCAGATCTACCACTTCGAGGTCCCAGCCCTCGGCTCGCGCGGCCTCGGCCGCCTCCAGGCAGACGGGCACCGACGGGCCGTACGTGAGGAGCGTGGCGCTGCGCCCGGGGCGGCGCACCACCGCGCGGCCTATCGGTTCAACGCGCTCCGGGGCGTCCGGGTTCCAGTCGGCCTTCGACCAGTACAACCGCTTCGGCTCCAGGAAGACAACCGGGTCGTCGGAGGCGATGGAGGCGCGCAGCAGGCCGTAGGCGTCGGCGACCGTGGCAGGCGTGACGACGTGGAGACCCGGAGTCGCCATGTAGTACGCCTCGGAGGAGTCGCTGTGGTGCTCGACGCCGCCGATGCCGCCGCCGAAGGGCACGCGCACGGTGATGGGCAGCGGCATCGCGCCCCTGGTGCGGTTGCGCATGCGCGCCACGTGCGAGATCAGCTGCTCGAAGGCGGGGTAGGCGAAGGCGTCGAACTGCATCTCGACGACGGGCCGCAGGCCGTACATCGCCATGCCGACCGCCGTACCGAGGATGCCCGCCTCGGCCAGCGGGGTGTCCGTGCAGCGCTCCTCGCCGAACTCCTTGGTGAGCCCGTCGGTGACCCGGAAGACACCGCCGAGCGCTCCGACGTCCTCCCCCAGGACGTGCACCGAGGGGTCCTCAGCCATGGAGTCGCGCAGCGCGCGTCCGAGCGCCTGCGCCATGGTGGCCGGTTTGGTGACCGGCTTCGCCGCGACCGTGGTCATCGCGTCTCCCCCTCCGATGCGTCCGATACGGCCGCCCCTTCCGAGGCCACTTCCAGCTCGGCCCGCAACTGCTCCGCCTGCTCCCGCAGTTGGGAGGTCTGCTCGGCGTACACGTGCGTGAAGAGGTCCATGGGGTCGAGCGTGGGGTCCTGGTTCATGCGTGCGCGCAGGTCGGCCGCCATGGCCTCGGCGTCCTCGCTCGCCCGCCGCCTGGTGTCGTCGTCCAGGAGTCCGCGTTCCGTCAACTCCCGCTCCAGGAGCAGGATCGGGTCGTGGTCACGCCAGGCCGCGACTTCGGCGTCGAGGCGGTAGCGCGTGGCGTCGTCGGCGTTCGTGTGGGCTTCCATGCGGTACGTGACCGCCTCGACCAGGGTGGGTCCGCCGCCCTCCCGCGCGCGGGCGACCGCTTCGCCGAGGACCTCGTGCATCGCGACCGCGTCGTTGCCGTCCACCAGGCGTCCCGGCATGCCGTACCCGACCGCCTTGTGGGCCAGGGAGGGCGCCGCGGTCTGCTTGGCGAGCGGCACGGAGATCGCGAAGCCGTTGTTCTGCACGAGGAAGACCACGGGTGCCTGCCACACGGCGGCGAAGTTCAGCGCCTCGTGGAAGTCGCCCTCGCTGGTGCCGCCGTCGCCGACCATGGCGAGCGCGACCACGTCGTCGCCCTTGAGGCGGGCGGCGTGCGCGAGGCCCACGGCGTGCGGCAGCTGGGTGGCGAGGGGGGTGCACAGGGGCGCTATGCGGTGCTCGCGCGGGTCGTATCCCGTGTGCCAGTCGCCGCGCAGCAGCGTCAGGGCGCTCACGGGATCGAGGCCGCGGGCGACCACGGCGAGCGTGTCCCGGTAGCTGGGGAAGAGCCAGTCCTGCGCCTTCAGGGCGAGCGCGGCGGCGACCTCGCAGGCCTCCTGGCCGGTGCTGGAGGGGTAGACCGCGAGCCTGCCCTGCTTCGTCAGTGCCGTCGCCTGCGTGTTGTAGCGGCGGCCTCGCACCAGCTCCGTGTAGAGGCGGCGCAGCAGCCCCGGGTCCGTCTTCGCGGCGGCCTCGGTGCCGAGGACGCGGTACGGCTCCGCGTCGGGCAGCAGCGGCGCGGGGTCGGTCCTGGGCTGCCAAGCGGGTGGCGGGGACGGCCGGTAGGCGCCCCGCTGCTCCATGACCGTCATGACGGCACCTCCTGGTGGAAGCGGACTCCTCGTGGGAGCGGCAAAAGAGGCGCAGCGTGTGATTCGCCTCACCTACCGATTGTTCGGTCGCCGGCACATTTTGGCTACAGGCACCTTCAGGCTGTGGACAAACGGTTCTGCACAGCCTGGGATGGATGCAGTACGTCCATGGTAGGGAGGCGGGGGGACATGGCATCTGAACGAATGGCCGACCAGCACGCCGGCGGTCACCCGGAACCCCGAGTACCGGAACCTCGGTCGCCGGATCCCCGGCCGGTGGACGCCATCGACCGCGACATCCTCCAGATCCTGCATACGGACGGTCGCGCGTCGATACGTTCCGTGGCCGAACGGGTCCATGTGTCCCGGGCCAACGCCTACGCGCGCATCAACCGCCTCATCGACGACGGCGTCATCCGGGGGTTCGGGGCGCGGATCAACCACGAGCGCGCCGGGCAGGGCGCGTCCGCCTACATCACGCTCAAGATCGTCCAGAACACCTGGCGTACGGTGCGCGAGCATTTGCGCGCACTCCCCGGTGCGTCTCATATCGCGCTGGTCAGCGGCGACTTCGACGTACTTCTCCTGGTGCACACGCCGGACAACCGCGCCCTGCGCGAACTGGTCCTCACCCGCCTGCAGTCCATTCCCGAGGTCCTCAGCACGCGTACGTTGCTGGTCTTCGAGGAGGAGGACCTGAACAACGCCGACACCACCACCGAGAGCGCCCCAAGCACCGAGCCGGAGAGCTGACGAGGGGCCGCCCGGGCGGGCTCAGCGGTCGGTGCGCAGCCCCGCGAAGGCCAGCTTCACGACGGCGTCGGCGATCTCCGCGCCGTTGGCCGCCCCCCGGCTCTCCGGCCGGTACCACTCCACGATGGAGTTGATCATCCCGAAAAGCAGCCGGGTGGCCAGACGCAGCTCGACGTCGGAGCGCAGGTCGCCGTCCGCGACAGCCTCCTTCAGCAGCTCGGCGACCTGCTGGTCGAACTCCCTGCGCCGCTCCAGGGCCCACCGCTCGGTGTCCGTGTTGCCGCGCACGCGCAGCAGCAGCGTCACATAGGGCAGCTCGGCGACCAGGACCTCCACCGTGCGCCGCGTGACGTGCTCCAGGCGCTCGACGGCGCTGCCCACGCGCGCGTGGTCCTCGGCGAGGATTCCGAAGAGCCCGTCGATGGCCCGGCTCACCGCGCGGCGCAGCAGCTCCTCCTTGCCCGCCACATGGTGGTAGATCGAGGACTTGGAGATACCGGCCGCCTTGGAGAGGTGCTCCATGGACGTGCCGTCGTAGCCGCGTTCGTTGAAGACCCGGACGGCGACGCTGAGCAGCGTCTCCGGGGTGTACGTGTCCCGCCGGGCGGTGGTCATGAGTACTCCTCTCGCACGGCCTGGCGCCGCAGGGCCTGGGAGGGCGCGTAACGCCCGGTGGGGTACTCGCCGTGCAGCAGGTCCAGCGCCTCGGCCACGCGGTAGGTGGTGAGGTGGCGGCCCCATTCGATCGGTCCGAGCGGGTAGTTGACGCCCAGGCGCATGGCGGTGTCGACGTCCTCGGCGTCCGCCACCTCGCGGCCGACGGCGTCCAGGGCGAAGTCGACGAGCATCCACACCGTGCGGGCCACGATCATCCCCGGGGCGGGCCCGATGACGCTGACCTTCTTGCCGAGCGCCTGGAAGAGGCCGATCGCCTCCTTCAGGGCCTGCTCGCCCACCCTGCCGGAGGGGGCGAGGGCGATGCGGGTGGCGGTGCGGTAGTCCAGGGCGAGGTCGAAGTGGATCGTGGGCTCGGCGGCGGCGTCGGGGCTCATCCCGTCGGCCATTTCGAGCCGCGCGCCACCGGGCAGTTCGATGGAGCCGGGATACCTCGGGACGCCCGTGCCCTGCTCGACCCGGATACCGGCGTCCCGCATGAGGCCGGGCAGGGCGTCCGCGGCGAAGAGTTCACCATGCAGGGTGACGGTTTCCGGCGCCCTCTCGGGCCCGGCGGTGTGCGGTTCCGGACGGGGGGCGTCGTCCCCGTACGCGTACCACCCCTGGCCCGACTTGCGGCCGAGGCGGCGTGACTCGACGAGCCGGCGCTGGGCGAGCGAGGGGGTGAA
This sequence comes from Streptomyces anatolicus, assembly GCF_019400875.1. NCBI lineage: Bacteria > Bacillati > Actinomycetota > Actinomycetes > Kitasatosporales > Streptomycetaceae > Streptomyces > Streptomyces anatolicus. The sequence continues at coordinate 6,678 of NZ_WMBF01000151.1, forward strand.
CTTGGGGTCCTGGAAGAACGACTCCCACACGGAGCGCGTGACGGCTTCGTTGACGTCCTGGCCGATGAGGTCGGTCAGCTCGAAGGGGCCCATCTTGAACCCGCCGCACTCGCGCAGGACCGCGTCGACCGTGGCGGGGTCGGCGACCCGCTCTTCGTGGAGGCGCAGCGCCTCGGCGTAGAAGGGCCTCGCGACACGGTTGACGATGAAGCCGGGGGTGTCCGCGCAGCGCACCGGTGTCTTGCCCCAGGCCTTGGCGGTCGCGTACGCGCGCGTGGCCGCCGTCTCGTCGGTCGCGGAGCCGCTGACGACCTCGACGAGGGGGAGCAGTGGCGCGGGGTTGAAGAAGTGCAGGCCCACGAAGCGGCCCGGGTTGCTCAGGGCGCCCGCGATGGCGGTGACGGAGAGGGAGGAGGTGTTGGTGGCCAGCAGACACTCCCCGGTGACGATGTCCTCCAGGTCTTGGAACAGGCGCTGCTTGACGTCCAGTTGTTCCAGCACCGCCTCGATGACGAGGCCGCAGTCCGCCAGCTCCGCGAGGCTCTCGGCGGGCGCGAGCCGGGCGGCCGCGGCGGTGCGGTCACCGGCGGTGAGCCTGCCCTTCTCGACGAGCCGGTCAAGGCGGGCGCCGATCGCCTCGGCCGCCGCCTTCGCCCGGCCGGGGGCCGCGTCGTACAGCCGCACGGGGTGGCCTGCCACCAGGGCGACCTGTGCGATGCCCTGCCCCATGGTTCCGGTGCCCACCACGGCAACGGCGCTGCTGAGCTCGAGTGCTGTCATGTTCGCGATCCTCCCGCACGGTCCGCCGGCCGGCGGGTTCGGGGTGGCCGCGGAGAAGTTGTCCACAGGTTTGGCGGACCCTCTTGTCCCGACCGATCGTTCGGTTACTCTAGCTCTGTCAGCCAGTCCCCGCCCACTGTTCCCGCCCACTCGCCAGCTCGATGGAGAGCTGACCGACGAGGAGTTGGTCCTGTCATGGCCGCCGAACTCACCGCGCACCAGCTGATCGCCAAGCACCGGCCCACCCTCGATCAGGCGCTGGAGACCATCCGCACCCGTGCGTACTGGTCGCCGCACCCCGAACACCCCAAGGCGTACGGGGAGGACGGCAGCCTGAGCCTGCCCGAGGGAAAGGCCGCTTTCGACGCCCTCCAGGGCACCCGCTTCGACCTGGACCAGCCCGGCACGGACGACTGGGTCGGCGGCGAAGTCTCTCCGTACGGCCCGGAGCTGGGGATCACGTACCCCCACCCGGACATCGACACGCTGCTGCCGGCCATGCGCGCCGGGATGCGCGCCTGGCGCGACGCGGGCGCGGAGACGCGCGCGATGGTCTGCCTGGAGATCCTCGCCCGCATCAGCGCCCGCACGCACGAGTTGGCGCACGCGGTCATGCACACCAGCGGCCAGGCCTTCATGATGGCCTTCCAGGCGGGCGGCCCGCACGCCCAGGACCGCGGCCTGGAAGCGATCGCGTATGCCTATGTGGAGCAGGCCCGCACCCCCGACACCGCCGAGTGGCACAAGCCCCAGGGCAAGCGCGACCCCCTCGCCATGAACAAGCGGTTCACGCCCGTGGCGCGCGGCATCTCGCTCCTGATCGGCTGCAACACCTTCCCGACGTGGAACGGCTACCCCGGCCTCTTCGCCTCGCTCGCGACCGGCAACCCCGTCCTGGTCAAGCCCCACCCGCGCGCGGTGCTGCCGCTCGCGCTCACGGTGCGGATCGCCCGCGAGGTCCTCGCGGAGGCGGGCTTCGACCCGAACCTGGTCGCGCTGGCCGCCGAGCGCCCCGGTGAAGGCATCGCCAAGACCCTCGCCGTGCGCCCCGAGATCAAGATCATCGACTACACGGGTTCGACGTCCTTCGGCGACTGGCTGGAGGCCAACGCCCGCCAGGCGCAGGTCTACACGGAGAAGGCCGGTGTCAACACGGTCGTCGTCGACTCGACGGATGACTACAAGGGAATGCTGGACAACCTCGCCTTCTCCCTGTCCCTCTACAGCGGCCAGATGTGCACCACCCCGCAGAACCTCCTCATCCCGCGCGACGGCATCGAGACGGACGCCGGAGCGAAGTCGTACGACGACGTGGTGGCCGACCTCGCGGCCTCGGTGAACGGCCTCCTGGGCGACGACGCCTGGGCGAACGGCATCCTGGGCGCGCTGGTCAACCCGGACGTGAAGACCCGTCTGGAGTCGGCCGCCGGTCTCGGCGAAGTGGCCCTCCCCTCACGGGAGATCACCAACCCCGACTTCCCGGACGCCGTCGTGCGCACCCCGGTGATCGTCAAACTGGACGGCGCGAAGCCGGACGCCGAGGCGGCCTACCTGAGCGAGTGCTTCGGACCGGTCTCCTTCGCGGTCGCCGTCGACTCCGCGACGGACGCGGTGGAGCTGCTGCGGCGCACGGTGCGCGACAAGGGAGCGATGACCGTAGGGGCGTACACCACGTCGGACGAGGTCTCCGCGGCCATCGAGGAGACCTGCCTGGAGGAGTGCGCCCAGCTGTCCCTGAACCTCACGGGCGGGGTCTATGTGAACCAGACGGCGGCGTTCTCGGACTTCCACGGCTCGGGCGGCAACCCCGCGGCGAACGCCGCGCTGTGCGACGGCGCGTTCGTCGCCAACCGCTTCCGTGTGGTGGAGATCCGCAAGGACGCGTGACGCGCGCGAAGAGCGTGCCCCGGCGGGTTCAGGTCTCCAGCCCCGGAGGCCTGCCCGCCGACCAGTGGAAGAGCGCCATGCCGACGCTCGTCGCCAGGTTGTAGCTGGAGACCTGGGGGCGCATCGGCAGGGACACCAGGTGGTCCGCCCGCTCCCGCAGCCCCGCCGACAGGCCGCTGCGCTCGGACCCGAAGGCGAGCACGGCGTCGTCCGGGAGCTTCAGCCCCCGGATGTCGTCGCCCTCCGCGTCGAGCGCGAACACCGGCCCGGGCGGCAGCTCGGCGACCTCCATCCGCTCCACGGCCGTCGCGAAGTGCAGACCCGCACCACCGCGTACGACCGTGGGGTGCCAGGGGTCGAGCGTCCCCGTCGTGACGACGCCGGTCGCCCCGAAGCCGGCGGCGAGCCGGATCACCGCCCCCGCGTTGCCGAGATTGCGGGGGTCGTCGAGCACGACGACCGGCGCGTTCCTCGGCATACGGCCCAGTGCGTCGAGGTTGGCCGCGCGCGAGGGACGCAGGGCCAGGGCGGCCGTCGCGGTGGGGTGCAGACGCGGCACCAGCGCGCGCAGCCGCTCCTCGGGGATCTCCACCAGGAGCGCGTCCAGCGCGTCCCGCACATCCGGCGCGAGGTCGTCCGCGAGGGCCAGCACACCGGCCCGGTCGCCGGTCAGCGCGACCGGCACGCGCGCGCCGAAGCGCAGCGCGTGCTTGATCGCGTGGAAGCCGTCGAGCAGCACGGCTGTGTCGGCGAGCCCGCGCCAGGCGCGCACGGCGCCGTCGGGGTCCTCCGCGTCCGTCCTGTTCATGGAGTGAAGCCTACGCGCGCGTGCTCGGCGGGTTCCTCGTCCTGGCGCCGGTCAGCGGGCACGGCCCGCTTCCGTCGCACACGGGAGGCGAGCGCTCCACGCGCGCGTGCCACCCCTCCACCAAGGCGCCGCAGGAACGACGTCGGCAGGAACACCGCGTCGGCCGTGATCATCGCGAGCGAGAAGAACGGCAGCCCCAGGACGACGGCGATGACGGCGTGCTCGAAGATCATCGCCGCCAGCAGGACGTTCTTCACCCGGCGGTTGAAGAGGGTGAAGGGGAAGGCCACCTGCACGGCGACCGTCCCGTACGTCACGAGCAACAGGATCAGGCCGTTGGACGAAAGCAGCTCGGAGAGGGTGTGCCACGGGGAGAAGTAGTCGAGGTTCAGCGGGTAGTAGACGGCCGTGCCGTCCTGCCAGCGGCTGCCCTGGATCTTGTACCAGCCCGCGGTGGCGTAGATCAGGCAGGCCTCGATCATGATGACGAGCAGGCCCGCGTTGTGGGCGAGGTTGGCGACGACGTCGAGCAGCTTGCGCAGCTCACTGTGCGGTGCGCGCCGCCCCACGGCCCACCACAGGCCGTGCACCAGCCACAGCCCCCAGAAGATCAGCAGCCATCCGGGGCTGAGTTCCCCCATGAAGGTCACGACGGACAGGGCGATCCCGAGGACCCACCACAGGACGGGCCCCACCCGGTCGACACCGCCCGCTGCATGGACAGCGTCCGGCCTCTCGGCACCGTCCGCCATCCCCGGACCGTCCGCCGGATCGACGACGCCCTCCCCGCGCGCGCGTGCCGCTCGCCGCGCGTCGAGCGACCAGACCTGGGCGCACCGGGTGAGCACCAGGTAGGTCGCCATCAGATGGATGACGTTGTCGCCGCCGTCGCCGATGAAGATGCTGCGGTTCTGCAGCGACAGCACGCCGATCATGAAGAGGACGGACATCGCGCGCGTATGCCAGCCGAGCATCAGCAGGGCGCTGCTCAGGACCGCCAGCGCGTAGACGGCCTCGAACCAGAGATGCCCGTCCGACCACATCAGAGCGGTGAAGGCGCCGTTGCCCGAGATGAGCTGCCGTGCCATGCCCCAGTCCCAGGGGCCGTCGGGACCGTACATCTCATGGCGGTGGGGGAGTTCGCGCAGCAGGAAGAAGAGCCAGGTGCCGGCGAACCCGATACGGACCACGGCGGTCTGGTACGGGCCGAGGGCGAACCCGGTGACCTTGCTGAGCCCCTGTGCCAGGGGGAGTCCGTGACGGGTCACCTGGCACCCCCTTCCGTACCCGCGAGCGGCAGGTCGTCGGGGCTCACCGTCCACCACGCGAGCAGCCGGTAGACCGGCTTCGGGGAGACCTTCTCCTCGCTCCACTTCGGCGGCCGCACGTTCGTGGTCCTGGAGCGCAGCTGCACGCGCGCGATGGTGTCGCCCTTGCCGCCGGGCCGCTCCCGGTGGAGCCGCATGTACGCGATGCGGCGGATGTACTGCTCGGAGAGCTGCCCCCGCGGACCGACGGGACGATTCTGCGCGTCGTGCGAGCCCACGTAGAAGTCCCAGGCGCGGCGCAGTTCGTTCTGCCGCGTGTGGCTGGGCAGCAGGCTGCCGTCGATGGCGGCACCGTCCTGCGCGGAGAGGTCGTACCAGTCGGTGGTCCGCACCCCTCCGTCCGCCGTACGAAGCTCCGCCCTGGCCTGCACCGCGATGTTCTGCTGGAGCGGGTTGGGGGCGAAGAGCTTCCAGTTCTGCTCGAACTCGGGGTAGATCCAGGCGTCGACCACGTCGCCGTGCTGCTTGGTCAGGGTGTTCGAGGGGGCGACGTGGAAGAAGAGCATCGCCGTGTGCACGCACACGGCCACGGCGATGAGCGCGAGGGCGCAGGCCGCGGCGATCTGGTAGCCGGGCTTGAGCCCGGCGATGCCGACGCGGTCGTCCTGCGGCGCGGACTCCGGCGAGGCGGCCTCAGGCATGGCTTGCGGGCCGGATTCCGGAGGGGCGGCCTCAGGCACGGCTTGCGGGCCGACTCCCGGCACGGCTTGCGGGCCGGATTCCGGGCCGCCGACAAGCCCCTCAGGAGCGGCGGGCCCGCTGTCAAAGCCCCCCTCGTACCCGTCCCCGTCCATTGCGCCCCGTTCCCGTTCCCCGTTCCCACGCCGACCCCTGCCGCCGGAACGGTACTCAGGCCGACCCCTCGCGCACAGCGTCCGCGAAGTTATCCACAGGGTTGACACCTTATGGCGGCGCGCCGCACCATTGAATTCCAACGAACCGAACGATCGGTCGGTTCGTCGCTCAGGTCGAGGGGGACCGAGATGGCGACAGCAGCCGCACACAGGACGGCGGGGACGGAGCCGGGCGAGGCAGCGCACCCGGCGGCCTCGTCCGCGCGCACGGCCGAGCAGCAGACCGCCTTCGACGAGGCGGTCGCCGCCGACGAGCGCATCGAGCCGCGCGACTGGATGCCGGACGCCTATCGCGCGACCCTGGTCCGCCAAATCGCACAGCACGCGCACTCCGAGATCATCGGCATGCAGCCCGAGGCGAACTGGATCACGCGCGCCCCCTCCCTGCGGCGCAAGGCGATCCTGATGGCCAAGGTCCAGGACGAGGCCGGCCACGGCCTGTATCTCTACAGCGCCGCCGAGACCCTCGGCACCAGCCGCGAGGAACTGCTCGACAAGCTGCACTCGGGCCGCCAGAAGTACTCATCGATTTTCAACTACCCCACGCTGACCTGGGCGGACGTGGGCGCGATCGGCTGGCTCGTGGACGGCGCGGCGATCACTAACCAAGTCCCGCTGTGCCGCTGTTCGTATGGTCCCTATGCCCGCGCGATGGTCCGCGTCTGCAAGGAGGAGTCCTTCCACCAGCGCCAGGGGTACGAGTCCTTGCTCGCCCTCAGCCGCGGCACCGAGGCCCAGCACGAGATGGCGCAGGACGCGGTGGACCGCTGGTGGTGGCCCTCGCTGATGATGTTCGGCCCGCCCGACGACGAGTCCTCGCACTCCGAGCAGTCGATGACGTGGAAGATCAAGCGCCATTCGAACGACGAGTTGCGCCAGCGCTTCGTGGACATCTGCGTCCCCCAGGCCGAGTCGCTCGGCCTGACCCTCCCCGACCCGGACCTGGCGTGGAACGAGGCCCGGGGGCACTACGACTTCGGCCCGATCGACTGGACCGAGTTCTGGGACGTCCTCAAGGGGAACGGCCCCTGCAACGACCAGCGCATCACCCAGCGCAGGCGCGCCCACGAAGAGGGCGCCTGGGTCCGGGAGGCAGCGGCCGCCCATGCCGCGAAGCACGGAAAGGCGACAGCATGAGCAGCTCGACCGACTGGCCGCTGTGGGAGGTCTTCGTCCGCTCCCGCCGCGGGCTCTCCCACACCCACGCCGGCAGCCTGCACGCCCCGGACGCGGAGATGGCCCTGCGCAACGCCCGCGATCTGTACACCCGCAGGAGCGAGGGCGTCTCCCTCTGGGTCGTGCCCTCCACCGCGATCACCGCCTCCTCGCCGGACGAGAAGGACTCCTTCTTCGAACCGGCGGGCGACAAGCCCTACCGCCACCCGACGTTCTACGAGATCCCGGACGGGGTGAAGCACCTGTGACCGCCACGCCCACACCGGCCACGGCACCGACG
>NZ_WMBF01000152.1:0-13790 GCF_019400875.1 Streptomyces anatolicus
CCCTCGTAGTCCTCGGCATCCGCGCCGACTTCTACGAGCAGTGCCTCGGCCACCCCGAACTGGCCGACGCGCTCCAGCACCGGCACATGGTGCTCGGCCCGCTGACCAACGCGGAGCTGCGCGAGGCGGTGACCGGACCCGCCAAATCCGTGGGCCTGGAGCTCGAACCGGGCCTCGCCGAGCTGATCGTCCGGGAAGTGAGCACCGACGGCCCCCGCGGGACGCACGACGCGGGAGTGCTGCCGCTCCTCTCCCACGCCCTGCTCGCCACCTGGCAGCGCCGCAAGACGGGACGGCTGACGCTCGCCGGATACCGCGCGGCGGGCGGAATCCAGGGCGCGGTGGCCGCGACCGCCGAGCGGGCCTGGTCCGACCTCGACCCGGCGGCCCGCACCGCCGCGCGCCTGCTCCTGCTGCGCCTCGTCCGGCTCGGCGAGGACACCCAGGCCACCCGCAGACGGGGCACCCGGCGCCAGCTCGCGGAGGAGCCGACGGACCCCGGCAAGACGGAGGAGTCGCTCGAAGCGCTGGTCCGCGCCCGGCTCGTGACGCTCGACGCGGAGACCGTGGAGATCACGCACGAGGCGCTGCTGCACGCCTGGCCGCGGCTGCGCGACTGGATCGACGAGGACCGCAACGACCACCTGCTGCGCCAGCGCCTGGAGGAGGACGGCCGGGCCTGGGAGGAATCGGAGCGCGACACCGCGCTGCTCTACCGGGGTTCGCGCCTTGAGCACGCCCGCGCCTGGGCGAAGTCCGCCGGGGCCACGTTCCTGACGCGGGGCGCGACGGAGTTCCTCGCGGCGTCGGCCAGGCTGCGCCGGCGCACGGTCTGGATCGCCCGCGGCGCGGTGGCGGCGCTCGTCGTCCTGGCGATGGTGGCCGTCGTCTCGGCGGTGGTCGCCTGGCAGCAGCGGGACGACGCGGTGTTCCAGCAGGTGGTCGCCGAGGCCGATCGCGCCCAGACCACCGACCCCTCGCTCTCCGCCCAGCTCGACCTGGTGGCCCACCGGATGCGGCCGGGCGACGCGGCCACGCGCAACCGCCTGCTCTCGATCGTGAACGCGCCGCTGGCCACGCCGCTGCTCGGCCACACCGGCGCCGTCTACCTCACCTCGTTCAGCCCGAGCGGACGGCTCCTCGCCACCGCCAGCTACGACCGGACCGTACGGCTGTGGGACGTGGCGGACCCCTCGCGCCCCAAGCGCGTAGGCAAGCCCCTGACCGGCCACAAGAGCTGGGTGAGCAGCGCCGTCTTCAGCCCGGACGGCCGCACGCTCGCCAGCGCCTCGGACGACGGCACGATCAGGCTGTGGGACATCCGCGACCCCAGCCGCCCGCGCCTGCTGGGCACCCCCCTGACCGGCGACGGCGGCACGATCTACCTGGTCGCCTTCAGCCCCGACGGACGCACGCTCGCCACCGCCCAGGACGACCACACCGTCCGCCTGTGGAACGTGGCGGAACCGGGCAGTCCGAAGGCGCTGCGCACCCTGACCGGCGGCACGGCGGCCGTGCGCTCCGTGGCCTTCAGCCCCGACGGGCGGACGCTGGCGGCCGGGGGCGACGACAGCACGATCCGGCTGTGGGACATGGCCGACCCGCGGCGCCCGGAGCCGATCGAGAAGGTGCTGAAGGGCCATACGAGCGGGGTGCACTCCGTGGCCTTCAACCCCGACGGGCGCACGCTCGCCAGCGGCAGCTCGGACAACACCCTCAGGCTCTGGAACGTGGCCGACCCCCGGCGCGCGAAGCCGCTCGGCGCGCCGCTCACCGGCCACACCGGCCCCCTGTGGTCCGTCTCCTTCAACTCCGAGGGGACGATGCTTGCCGGCGCGAGCGCGGACAGCACGGCGAGTCTGTGGAACGTCAGCGATCCGGCGCACCCGTCCCAGGTCGGCGAGCCGCTCGCGGGCAGCAGCGGGGAGATGTACGCGCTCGGCTTCAGCCCCGACGGACGTACGCTCGCCACCGGGACCGGCGACAACAAGGTGCGGCTGTGGTCGATCCCGGTGACCGACATGATCGGGCGGATGGGAGTCTTCCGCCCCGACGGCAAGGTGCTCGCCACGGCCGCGCGCGACGACAAGGTCCGGCTGTGGAACGTGGCGCGCCCCGGCAGACCGGTCATGCTGAGCAAGCCGTTCCGGTCCGGGAAGGGTGACGGGAAGGGAGACATACGTACGTTGGCGTTCTCCCCCGACGGGCACACGCTCGCGGTGCTCACGGCGAACAGCGCGGTCCGGCTGTGGAACGTCACCGACCCGACCCGGCCCGTCGCGTACGGGCCGCCCGTCGCGCTGCGCACGCGGTTCGCGGCCGCGCTGGCGTTCAGCCCCGACGGACGCACGCTCGCGACCCCCCAGACCGACCGCACCATCCAGCTGTGGAACGTCACCGACCCCGCACGTCTCCGCCCGCTCGGTAAGCCGCTCACCGGCCACAAGGGGTACGTCAACTCCCTGGTGTTCCACAAGGACGGGCGGCGCCTGGCCAGCGGGAGCGCGGACGGCACCATCCGGCTCTGGAAGACGGCCGACCCGCGGCACGCCACGCCGTTCGGCAAGCCGCTGACCGGGCACCTCGGCCCCATCAACACGCTCTCCTACAGCCCGGACGGCAAGACCCTGGCCAGCGGCAGCGACGACGGCACGGTCCGGCTCTGGGACCCCGCCGCCCCGCACTCCGGCGCGCACGGCGACTCGCGGACCAAGGCGTCCCGGCCCCAGGCCACGCTGAAGGGCCACACCGACGCGGTGGTGTCGCTGACGTTCAGTCAGGACGGCACGACCCTGGCGACCGGCGCCAACGACAACACGGTGCGGCTCTGGGCTGTCGCCGACCCCTCCGAGGCGTCCGCCATCGGCCAGTCGATGAGCCCCAACGCCAAGGCGGGCAGCTTTCTGTCGTTCAGTCCGCAGAGCGACATGCTCGGGGTGTCCAGCGGCACCGATACCGTCCGGATGTGGAACCTCGACCCCGAGGCGGCGATTCGCCGCGTCTGCTCGACCACTCGGGGCGTTCTGACACCGGAAAAGTGGAGCGAGTATCTGCCCCGGCTCTCATACGAGCCCCCGTGTGACGAGTAGGAAGAACTCTGCCCTTCAACAGGATTGCGGAAGGCAGTTGAACACCGCACCTTCACGGCGTGATCCCGATCACAACCCCCCATTTCAGCTGCGAAGTTGACTCCCCACATGGATGCGGCCTTGTTACTGTTGGCCACAGCCCGATCGCTGGTGCATCCCCCGTCGCCAGCGGTCGGGCATTTCTTTTACGACGGCGACGCGGCCGAAAACCTCATCGTCTTGCCGAACCGGAAATCGCCGGTAAGTCAGGCGGTTGGCATAACGTCGATCACGTAAGCGTCCTGATGAGGAGTCGTACTCTGACTCCTGTCGGACGACGGGACGGTGAGCGGCAGTGGCGAAATCCAGCGAAAAGTCGGCGGAGGGGCACCCGCCCCGCACGCCCGTGCGGCGCGACAACGGCCGCCACCAGTGGGAGAAGGACCGCGCCCGCCAGCCCGAGGAGAAGCGGCTCGCCACGGGCTCGACCGAGCACGACACCGGCCTTGAGGTCGACGACCTCGTCTTCCACGCCTCTTACCGCGAGATCGAGGCGCCCAAGGAGATCGGCGACGCCATGGGGGTCGCCGAGGGCACCCCGCTCGTGGAGCGCACCTACCGCACCCGCTACAGCGCCGAGGACGCGCCGTTCACCCTGGTGACGTCGTATCTGATCCGGAGCCTCGTCGAGGCCAACCCCGCCCTCCTGGACGAGAAGAACGAACCGTGGCCGGGCGGCACCATGAGCCAGCTCCACACGGTCGGCATCGAGATCGACCGCATAGAGGAGCACGTCACGGCCCGCCCGCCGACGTCCGAGGAGGGAGCGGAACTCGGCCTGCCGCCCGGCGCGGCGGTCCTCGTGATCCGCAAGCTCGCGTACGACATCGAGGACCGGGTCGTCGAGATGTCGGAACTGATCATGCCCGGTGACCGCACGGAACTGTCCTTCACGACTCGCCTGGAGAGGTGGTGAGCCATGAGCCGGCGCATCACGGTCGTCACGGCCGTTCACGCCCCGTCGGCGCGCTTCCTGCCGGCGGCGTACGAGTCCCTGTGCGAGCAGGAGTTGCCCACGGGCTGGGAGTGGCGATGGCTGATCCAGGAGGACGGCAGGACGGATGAGGTCACCCCGCGCGTCCCGGACGACGAGCGGGTCTCCTTCCGTCAGGGGCGCCCCGGCGGGCCCGGCGTCGCCCGCACGATGGCGCTCGCCCACGCGGACGGCGACTACGTCAAGATCCTGGACGCCGACGACCAGCTCACGCCCGGTGCGCTGGCCCGTGATCTCGCCGCGCTGGAGGGCGACCCGACGCTCGGCTGGGCCACTTCCCGGGTGCTCGACCTGCTGCCCGACGGTTCGACGGCAGGGTTCCCCGGCGACCCCGAGCAGGGGCCCGTCGAGCGCGGCGCGGTCCTTGACTACTGGTCGGCCCACGACTTCCGCGCGCAGGTGCACCCGGCGACGCTCTTCGTCCGGCGCGGCCTGCTCGTCGCCCTCGGCGGCTGGATGGCGCTGCCCGCCTCCGAGGACACGGGCCTGCTGCTCGCCCTGAACTCCGTGGCGCGGGGCTGGTTCTCGGCCGACGTGGGGCTGCTCTACCGCAAGTGGGAGGGGCAGGCCACCAGCCAGACCTCCCACACGGACGCCGCCGAGCGGGCGGCCCGGATGGCGGTCGTCGAGGCCCGGGCCCGGGCGCTGGCCCACTTCCAGTGGGCGTATCCCGCCGCCACCGGCTGACCCCCGCGCCACCGGACGACCCCGCCGGAGCCGCACCCCCCCGTCAGACCAGGACCTCCGCGTCGACCCGCGAGAAGACCAGCTCGGTCTCGCCCACCACCGGCCCCCGCCACCGCACGGGAGCCGCAGGCCGCTTCATCGCGCGCGGATAGCTCTGGGGCGCGTAGTCGTTGGCGAGCCGGTAGCTGTGGAAGCCGTGCTCCCGCATGGTAGCGAGCAGTTCGTCGGCCGAGTCGCCGAGCTGGGCCATGCGTTCGGGCGTGACCTCCACGGCGATCTCCACATCCGGGCGGAGCCGGTCGAGCACGGGCTCCAGCCCCCGGACGACCCCGCCCTCCGCGCCCTCGACATCGATCTTGATCACGCGGGCCCTGGCGATCTCGTCCGCCTCCAGGAGTTCCGGGAGCGGCAGCGCCCGCGCCTCGAAGGTGGACTCGGCCGGACCCTCGTAGGGAACGATCGAGTTCGCGCCCATGTTGTGGGAGCTTGCGAGGATGAAGGTCAGCGACTTGTGGCTGTCGGAGACCGCCGCGTTGACCGCGCGGATGTTGTCGCAGCCGTTCAGCGCGGCGTTCCGCAGCAGCCGCCGGTGAAAGGTCGGGGACGCCTCGACGGCGACGACCCGTCCCGTGTCGCCGACGAGCCGCGAGCCGAGGACGGCGAAGACCCCTACGTTGGCACCGACGTCCACCAGCACGTCACCGCCGCGCAGACGGCTCTTCAGCCACCGCGTCATGTGCGGCTCCCAGGCACCGAAGAGGTACAGATAGCGCTGGATGAGGTCCTGGGTGTCGACCGCGAACAGGGCGCCGCACTCCACGTCGACGACCCTGCGGCGGGGATGGTCCCGCAGGCGGGGATTGAGGAAACGGGCGGCGAGCGCGCTCTTGAACAGCGTCCCTGGGGCTCGCCGTACATAGGCGCGGCCGAGTGTGACCAGGGCCTCCGTCACGCCCTCCGTCATGGGGGTGTTCATCCGATCGCCTTTCCAGCAGGGAACAGGCGAACCCTAACGCCGGGCGGCCCCCCGGTCCTGGTCGAACGCCAGCCCGAGCATCCGGATCGCGTTGCCCCGCAGCAGCTTGTACGCGACCTCCTCGGGCAGCCCGCCGACGTGCTCCCGCGCCACCTGTTCCGTATGCGGCCAGGTCGAGTCGACGTGCGGGTAGTCCGTCTCGAAGGTCGCGTTGTCGACCCCGACCGTCTCGATCGACTCGATGCCGTGCTTGTCGCGGAAGAAGCAGCAGAAGATCTGCCGGTAGTAGTACGTCGACGGCGGCTCGGGGACCAGATCCTTGACGCCGCCCCACGCACGGTGCTCCTGCCATACGTCGTCGGCGCGCTCCAGGGCGTACGGAATCCACCCCATCTGCCCCTCGCTGTAGGCGAGTTTGAGCCTCGGGAACTTCACCAGGACCCCCGAGAAGAGGAAGTCCATCATCGAGGCCATGGCGTTGTTGAAGCTCAGCGCGGCCTGGACGGCGGGCGGGGCGTCGGGGGAGGCCGCCGGCATCTGTGACGAGGACCCGATGTGCATGTTCACGACCGTGCCGGTCTCCTCGCAGGCCGCGAAGAACGGGTCCCAGTAGCCGGAGTGGATCGACGGCAGCCCCAGATACGTCGGGATCTCGGAGAAGGTCACCGCGCGCACCCCACGGGCGGCGTTGCGCCGGATCTCGGCGACGGCGAGGTCGATGTCCCACAGCGGGATCAGACAGAGCGGGATCAGCCTGCCCCCGCTGTCGCCGCACCACTCCTCGACCATCCAGTCGTTATAGGCGCGGACGCAGGCGAGGCCCACCTCCTTGTCCTTGGCCTCGGCGAAGGTCTGCCCGCAGAAGCGGGGGAAGGTGGGGAAGCAGAGCGAGGCCTCGACGTGGTTGACGTCCATGTCCTCCAGCCGCGCCTTCGGATCCCAGCAGCCGCGCCGCATCTGCTCCCTGGTGATGCCGTCCAGGGTCATCTCGTCACGGGAGAAGCCGACGGCGGCGATGATGCGCTTGTACGGGAAGAGGTCGCCCTCGTACTCCCACCAGTCGGTGGTCTGGCCCTGCGGGTCCGTCGTGAACTTGTACTTGCCGCCGACGTACGCCAGTTCGCCGATGCCCGCGGTGAAGGGCTTCGGGCCTCGGTCGCGGTACTTGGCCGGGAGCCACGTCTCGAAGAGGTGCGCGGGCTCGATCACGTGGTCGTCCACGCTGATGACCCGGGGGATTTCCTTGGTGCCGACCTCGCTGCTGTCCACTGCGTCGCCCCCTACGGCTCGCCGGTTCCGTCCACCGAATCTGACGGACCATCAGATCGAGGTTATGGGCTCGCCGGAACGACGGCAACCACCACCCCGGAACTCGCCCCACCCCTTGCGCGGGCGTGGCGCGTGAGCTGAACTGACGACTCTTCAGGTCCGGTCGAGGGAAGGCTTCCGATGCAGACGATGTGGCTCGGCGGCGCCGAGTGGCTGGCCGTGCTCCGGATCGGGCTCGGCCTGTGGTGGCTGGAGAGCTGGCGCCACAAGGACAAGAAGGAGTGGTTCAAAGGAGGCGGGATCGGCTGGGCGGCGGGCATCGCCGAGAAACACAGGTGGGCGGTGGTCCGCAGCGGCTTCGACGCCGTGGTCAGGCCCCGGCCGCGGGTCATGGCCTACGTCGTCGCCTACGCGGAACTCGCGCTCGGCCTCGGCCTGATCCTCGGCTTCCTCACCCCGATCGCCCTCGTCGCTGGCCTCGTGCTCAACCTGGTCTATCTCGTGCTGATGATCCACGACTGGGCCGAGCAGGGGCAGAACCTCATGATGGCGCTCATCTCGCTCGTCGCGCTGTTCGCCATGAGCTGGCAGGCGTGGTCCCTGGACGCGGCGCTGGGGATCTTTCTTTAGATACGTACGGGATACGAGGTACCAGGTACGCGGACTTGGAGGTGCCCGATGAACGAGCACGGCCACGAAGACCACGAAGCCCACCAAGAGTGGCAGCCCACGGCGGCGGCCCTCAGAGCGGACCACGCCGCCCGCGCCGAGAGCGCGGCGGCCCGCGCGGCAGCCCTCTGCCGCCACGTCGAGCGGCATGGCGCCGAGCACGCGGACGCCGTATGGAAGGCCGCCCACGCGGCGCGCGTGGCGGCGCAGGCCCTCGCCGTGCTCTCCGAGTCCGCGCCCGACCCGGCCGCGGACTCGCGCTGCGCCCGCAACGCGGCGGCGGCCGCGGCGCAGGCCTCCCAGATGGCCCAGCTCATCGCCGGTGACGCCGAACCCTCCGCGCTCGCGTGCCGGGCCGCCCTCAGGGCATCGCAGGCCGCGGCGGCCGCGGCGGGGGCCGGGCACTCGGGCAGGGACGAGGAGCTGAACACCGAAGCCGAGGCGGCCGAGAAGGCGGCCGTCGCGGCGGCCGAGGAGGCGGGCTGGATCCGCCCCGGCGAACAGGTCCCGAGCGTGGCGACGGGCGTACGCAGCCCGGAGGTGCTGGCCATGCTGCACCTCTGAAGGGGCGCGCGGCGGCGCGTTGACACGGGCCCCCGCCGGACGTTGACTGACAGCCAGACGTTCAGCACGCGGCACCCAGTACGCACTCAGGCGCAACGGAAGCGGCACTTCATGATGTACGACCAGACACGCGCCCAGCAGCCCGCCGACCGCCCCCGGGGCAGCGCGCAGCGCGGCCCGAGCGGCCCGGAGCCCCTGCTCCCCTCGGACGAGCGGGAGAAGATCGCGCTCCGTCTCGGCCACGCCATCAACACCTTCGACGAGACCCCGCACGAATCGCTCGAGGAGGCCGACGCCGCCCTCGACGAGGCCGCCGACCAGCTGGTGAAGGCGCTCGCGGAACGGCGGCGGCTGCTGCGCGCGAACTGGCAGGACCAGGACCCCGGTACGCAGTCCACCGAACTCCGGCTCGCGCTGCGGGAGTACCGCGAGATCACCCAGCGGCTGATCCGCCTCTGAGCGGCCGACGCGGCTGAGTGCGGGCGGGTGAAAATCCGTACGCGAGGCTGACCCGGACGTTCCGACGTGCGTTTGTGAGTCGTTGGGCCCGGCATGGCGGCTTTTGACGACGACCCGGGCTTCGACTACTGCGAGTGGTGCGCGCAGTTGCGGCGGGCCGATGGCCTTGCCGAGCTGTCCGCGCACGTACGGGCGGCGAGGAGAAACGATTCCGTCGCCCGGTGGCGCCGATGGGGCGGCAGATGGCGTGGGCGGGGCCGGGACATGCTGCTGCGAGGCCGGTGACCGGGGCCGGTGGTCGAGGCCGGGGGCAGAGACTGACGCGGGAATCCCGGACGCAGAAGCGGAGGGAAGCACTCCTGCGAGTGCTTCCCTCCGGGGTCCGGCGGAACGTCAGTGACTCGGGCCCTGCTTCCGGTCGCGCCAGTCCTCGCCCGGCATGCCGCCCTCACCCTTCACGCCGCGCTCGCCCTTGATGCCGCGGCGCCGGCTCTTGGCCTGCTGGGCGTCGTCGAACTCGATCTGCTCCTTGCGGACGGTGTCGGAGATCTCCTCGGTCTCGGTGACCTTCTCCGTCTCCAGGCGCACGCGTTCGACCGGCACGGTCTCCTTGCTCACCACGGCGTGCTCGGAGTGCAGGGTCACCTCCGTCTCGTCCTCGCCGATGGTGCCGCGCACCCGGTCGCCCTCGCGGATCGGTTCGCGTACGACGCGGACCTCCTCGTGCGAGACGGGGACGGACGTCTTGACCTCTTCGTTCACGACCGTCTTGCGCAGCCGGGCCTGGCCGACCTCTTCCTCCTCGGTGCCGACCCGCAGCCGCTCCTCGGACCGCACCATCTCCTGGTCCTTGGTGTCGTCGCCCAGGCCGGACCGCATGGCGTACTCGCGGTCAGCGGCGCTCCGGCCCTGGCCCGCACCGGCGCCGGCGCCGGCGAGACCGGCCGTGCCCGCCGTGCCCATACCGGTGCCGGTCGCCTTGCCGGTCGCCGCGTTGCCGGTGCCGGTCGCGGCACCCGGCCGGGTCAGGCCGTAGTGGGCGTACAGCTCGTGCTCCTGGCCAGGGTCGAGGTGCTGGTCGGCATCCACCCTCGGGGCCTCCTTCACGGCCTCCTTGGTGGCCGTGACGTGCAGGTCGTCGCCCCGCAGCCGGGCACCGGCCAGCGGCACGAAGCTCTCCTTCATGCCGAAGAGGCCGGTCTTGACGGTCACCCACTCGGGGCGTCCGCTGCGGTCGTCGAGGTAGACCCGTTCGATGCTGCCGATCTTCTCGCCGGTCCGGTCGTAGGCTGTCAGGCCCTTGAGCGCATCGGGGTTGGTGAAGGCCTCGCCCTGCGTCATGGGTGATCACTCCCTTGGAGCGTGCGACGGGCAGAACCCAATCCGCCACGGACGACGCACGCCTCGTACCCATCGCGCGCCGAGGACGCCTGCCGCGCAAGGCGGAGCGTCACGCAGCGTGCGGGAGCAGACGTACGCGGCTACGCCATCCCGGCGCCGACGCCGGACGGACCGCCCGGACCGGCCCAGGAAGCCGATAGGGCCATTCGGGTGAACGCAGGGGCACTACACCCACCGCGGCCCCGCCCCGGTCCGGCTCAGCCCCGAGGGCTCCGGCTCTGCAGGGCCCGTGCCAGCCGGGGGCCGAGGCTCCGCTTGAGCCGGCGCAGGGACGGGAGGCGGCCCACGGTCTGGTCCAGGTGGTAGTAGAGCTGCGGCGGCACATACGGCAGCAGCGGCGAATGACGCTGGCCGAGCAGCGCGAACATCCGCTCCGGCGCCAGGCCGATGTACCGGGGCAGGTTCTCGTACCACTGGGCGCTGTGCCGGGCCGCGCTCTGCACCGGGAGCAGGGCCTGCTTGCGCTCGCGCTCGTAGGCGGCGAGCGCGGCGGGCAGCCGCTCGGGGCCCGCCGACCCCAGCGCCCGGGCCAGGCACGCGGCGTCCCGCAGGGCGAGGCTGGTGCCGGCGCCGATCGAGTAGTGCGTGGTGTGCGCGGCGTCGCCGATCAGGGCGAGGTTGCCGTGCGACCAGGACGCGTTGGTGACGGTCGGGAAGGCCTGCCACTGGGCGTGGCCGTCGATGTCCGTACGCCCCAGGAGCGCGTGGCCGTCGAGCATGTCGGCGAAGAGGCTCTCCAGCAGGCGCAGGGCGTCGCCGTGACCGAGCCGGTCGAGGCCGAGGCCCGTCCAGGTGGCCTCGGAGCACTCCACCACGCAGGTGCTGTGCTCCGGGCTGTATCCGTAGGCGTAACACCAGATCCAGCCGTGCCCGGTCTCCACGAAGGCGAAGGTGAACGCGGTGAACACCCGGGTGGTGCCGAGCCAGATGAAGCGGTTGGCGCCGGTCGTCACGCGGGTGCCGAAGTGGGCGGCGCTCTCCGTGCGGAGCCTGCTGTGCGCGCCGTCGCCCGCGACGACGAGGTCCGCGTCGGGCAGCTGGGCGCGGCTGCCGATCTCGACGCCGAACTCCAGCCGGACGCCCAGCTCCTGGGCGCGGTCGGCGAGGATCGTCCGCAGCCGGTGGCGTCCGATGGCGTGGCCCACGTCGCCGTCGTGGGCCGTGGTCCTGTCGCCGACGTGCGCGAAGCCGCCGCGCCAGCGCACGGAACGCTCGGCTACGGCACGCGCGGAGACGGGGTCGTGGAGGTGCAGCTCCTCCAGGAGATCGGGCCAGAACGTGACGCCCCAGCCGTGGCTGGTGCCGGCCGCGTGCCTCTCGTGGACGGTGACCTCGTGGGCCGGTTCCCGAAGCTTGGCGAGGATGGCCAGGTACAGGGACGCGGGGCCCCCGCCGACGCAATCGATCTTCACGCCGACCAACGTAAGCGCCGCCCGCCGCATCCCGGCTGAACGCCGACGCCGTGTCGCCGCCGCCCTCACACCCCCGCGACGCCCGCCACCAAGGTCACCCTTGGTGATGGAATAGCGATCATGAGTGACATCGGGGCAGGATCGGAAGCGTCTCGGGATACGACGATCACGAGGAGAACGGACGTGTCGGTTCACCTCAGAGTGCTTGTGTCGCTGGTGGCGGTGGTGTTCCCGCTGCTGGCCTTCAGCCCCTCCGCCGCGGCCCCCACGGGCCCCGTCGGCCGTACCGGAACCGTCGTCGGCCAGGTCGAGTGCGACTGGAAGTACGGCAGGTCCTGCGTCGTGGGCGGCGGCATGTCCTTCATGTGATCGGGCCACCGTGCGAGCGGGTCTTCGTGCGATCGGGCCGATTGCGCCGCCTGGAGTAGCGACGGCGGCCCACGGGATGCGTGTCGAGGCCGCCGCTAGTGAGCTGGCGGGCATGGACCACGACATAGAGAAGGCGCCCGAGGCGCCTTTCACGCGGCGCCACGCTCTGCGCGTCGCCGCCGGAATCCTGGCCGTCGGCGCGGTCCCGCTGACCGCGCCGCGTGCCGCCGCACGATCAGCGGATGTCTGCACGGGCGGGTACGACGCCGAGTTCGAGGCGGCCCTGGCCGAGGCGGACGCCCAAGTCCCCGCCGAGGAGATCCGGGGCCTCCCCCCTGAGCTGGGGCCCGGCAGGTACACCCTCCCGCTGCGCCGCCGCTTCAGGGTCAGCGCGCGCTACGGAATCCGCGGCGACTGGCTCGCCGGGCACCACACGGGCATCGACCTCGCGGTGCCGCGCGGGACACCGGTGTACGCGGTGGGCGCGGGCGTCGTCGTACTGGCGCGCTGGTCGGGGGCGTACGGCAACGCGGTGACGGTGCGGATGCGGGACGGCCACTACGCCGTCTTCGCCCATCTCTCCCGCGTCCAGGTCCAGCAGGGGACGCGGGTCCGCACCGGGGCCCGCATCGGCAGCAGCGGGGCGTCGGGCCGGGCCACCGGCCCCCATCTGCACCTGGAGATCCGGGCCCGCCGCGGCTACGGCTCGGACATCGACCCGGTCCGCTACCTCGCCAGACGGGGAGCCCGGCTCCTCTAGCCCTGGTGGTACCGGCTACGCGACGGCCGGCACGAGGTTCATGAGGGGGGCCACCGGGTCGATCAGCTGCTGCAGTTTGTTCAGCTCGCTCAGACCGCCGAGCTGCTGGTCGATCGTGGGCACCAGGGCGCGCTGCCCCTCGGGGATCGCCGCCGTCTGGAGGTCGTTGATCGTGCCCTGCACCGAGATGTTGCCCGGCCCCAGCGAGCCGTCGGCGGCGTGGGCGGTGGGGGCGGCCAGGGCGGCTGCTCCGGCGGCCAGCGAGACAGCGGCGATAAGTCGTCGTGCTGATGTCATGTCCTCAGAAACGGCTGGACCCCCGCCAAGGACACGGCTTCTTCTCCGTTCTCACTCATGAGAAACGCCGAATAGCGCATTCGGGTCTGTTTGACGCGCGGAAAAGCGATTTCCGGACCGGTGGCCGGAGTGTCGTATGCCGTTACTTCGCCGTGAGAACAGACGTTAGAAGAATGCGGCTGCGCGTAGCAGTCGCTCTTTCCGACTCAAAGGAGAACGTGATGTCTCGCATCGCGAAGGCAGCCGCCGTCACCCTCGGCACCGGCGCCATCGTGCTCGGGGGCTCCGGCCTGGCTTCGGCGGACGCCGGTGCGCAGGGCTCGGCCGTCGGCTCCCCCGGTGTGCTCTCGGGCAACCTGCTCCAGGTCCCGATCCACGTCCCCGTGAACGTCTGCGGCAACACCATCGACATCATCGGTGTGCTGAACCCCGCGTTCGGCAACACCTGCATCAACAACGGCGGCGGCCACCACAAGGACAACGGCCACCACAACGGCCACGGCAAGGGCCACCACGGCAAGAACCACGACAAGGGTCACGGCAAGGGCCACGGCAAGGGCCACCACGGCAAGGGCCACGACAAGGGTCACGGCAAGGGCCACCACAAGGGTGGCTACGGCGGCTGATCCCCGCCGAGGAAGCCCCCGGTGAGCGTTCCACCGGGGGCTTCGCGCTGCCCTGGGGCTAATTGCCGTAGGTGTAGAGCCCCTTGTGCTCAAGCAGGTCGTCCGGCCGCACGTCCCACGGCGGCATCGGCTCGTGGCGGGCGACGACGCGCCGGTACTGGGACGAGCCGGGGCCGGGG
>NZ_WMBF01000153.1:0-13786 GCF_019400875.1 Streptomyces anatolicus
CCGCCGCCCCGACCTCCGCCAAGGCGATCGCCAAGGCGAAGATCTCGGACCCCGCGCAGTTCGCCGCGTTCGACAAGATCGTCTCGCACGAGAGCGGCTGGGACGTCAACGCAACGAACTCCTCCTCCGGCGCCTACGGCCTGGTCCAGGCGCTGCCCGGCTCGAAGATGGCCTCGGCCGGCGCGGACTGGAAGACCAACCCGGAGACCCAGATCGAGTGGGGCCTGAAGTACATGAACGAGCGTTACGGCAGCCCTGTCGGTGCGTGGAACCACTGGCAGGCCAACGGCTGGTACTGAGGCTGGCGGGGGCGCCTTTAGCGGGCTTGTATCGCGCCGCTGGATCTGCGCACCGTCAGATCACCGGCTTCGCCGAGTTCGTCCTCAAACGCCGGACGGGCTGGATATCCCGCCCGTCCGGCGTTTTGTGGTCCAGTCGCTTTCTACAAGCGCTGGATGATCGTCGCCGTTGCTACCGCGCCGCCCGCGCACATCGTGATCAGTGCGCACTCCTTGTCCCTGCGTTCCAGCTCGTGCAGGGCCGTCGTGATGAGGCGTGCTCCGGTCGCCCCGACGGGGTGGCCCAGTGCTATCGCGCCGCCGTTCACGTTCACCTTCTCCAGGTCTTGGCCGAAGACCTGCGCCCAGCTCAGCACCACCGACGCGAACGCCTCGTTGATCTCGACGAGGTCGATGTCCTTCAGGGACATCCCCGCCTTGCCGAGCACCGCGCGCGTCGCGTCGATCGGGCCGTCCAGGTGGAAGTGCGGGTCGGCGCCGACCAGTGCCTGCGCGACGATCCGGGCCCGCGGCTTCAGCTTCAGCGCCCGCGCCATCCGCTTGGACGCCCACATCAGGGCCGCGGCCCCGTCCGAGATCTGCGAGGAGTTTCCTGCCGTGTGCACGGCGGTCGGCATGACCGGCTTGAGCCCGGCGAGCGCCTCCATCGTCGTGTCGCGCAGCCCCTCGTCGCGGTCGACGAGCCGCCACATGCCCTGCCCGGCGGCCTGCTCCTCCTCCGTGGTCGGCACCTGGACGGCGAACGTCTCGCGCTTGAAACGCTCCTCGGACCAGGCGACGGCCGCCCGCTCCTGCGAGATGAGGCCGAGGGAGTCCACGTTCTCGCGGGTGAGGCCGCGGTTGCGGGCGATGCGCTCGGCGGCCTCGAACTGGTTGGGCAGGTCCACGTTCCACTCGTCCGGGAACGGCTTGCCCGGCCCGTGCTTGGAGCCGGAGCCGAGCGGCACCCGCGACATCGACTCGACACCGCAGCTGATGCCGATGTCGATGACCCCGGCCGCGACCATGTTGGCCACCATGTGACTGGCCTGCTGCGAGGAGCCGCACTGGCAGTCCACCGTCGTCGCCGCCGTCTCGTACGGAAGCCCCATGGTGAGCCAGGCCGTGCGCGCGGGGTTCATCGACTGCTCCCCGGCGTGGGTCACCGTGCCGCCGACGATCTGCTCGACGCAGTCGGCGTGGATGCCGGTGCGGCCGAGGAGTTCGCGGTAGGTCTCCCCGAGCAGATAGGCGGGGTGGAGGTTGGCGAGCGCGCCCGCGCGCTTGCCGATGGGGGTGCGTACGGCTTCGACGATGACAGGTTCCGCGGCCATGGGGCTGGTCCTCTCCGTCCATGTCCCGCGAGCCGTCCCGGCGGCTCGCGAGAGGAACTAGTACGCGTTCTAGTTCTGTCAAGCAGTCTGCTGAGCGGGACCCCGGCGCCGCAAGGGGCGTGCACGCACCTTGCGCGGGGCGCGCACCCAACCGCCCCCTCCATGGGCCTTGCCTCTTGTAGAACCCGTTACTACCTTGCCTGGCAAGCCTGCTGACGGCACGTCAGAACTCAGCTCACGCCAGGAGTTGCCGATGCCCTGTCCAGCGCTCCCCGACGGGTTCGACTTCACCGACCCGGACCTGCTCCAAGACCGCGTGCCTCTCCCGGAGTTCGCACAGCTGCGGCAGAGCGAACCGGTGCGCTGGATCGCCCAGCGGCCACGTGTGTCCGGCTTCGACGACGCGGGGTACTGGGCCGTCACGCGGCACGAGGACGTCAAGTACGTGTCCACCCATCCGGAGTTGTACTCCTCCAGCCTCAACACCGCCGTCATCCGCTTCAACGAGAGGATCAGCCGCGACCAGATCGACGCGCAGAAGCTGATCATGCTCAACATGGACCCGCCCGAGCACACCCGGGTCCGCCAGATCGTGCAGCGCGGCTTCACGCCCCGCGCCATCCGCTCGCTGGAGGACGCCCTGCGCGAGCGCGCCCACTCCGTCGTCGCGGCGGCGCTTGAGCAGGCGGGCCCGGACGGCACCTTCGACTTCGTGACGAACGTCGCCGTCGAACTGCCCCTCCAGGCCATCGCCGAGCTGATCGGCGTACCCCAGAAGGACCGCGCCAAGATCTTCGACTGGTCCAACAAGATGGCGGCGTACGACGATCCGGAGTACGCCATCACCGAGGAGATCGGCGCCGAGGCGGCCCTGGAGATCGTCAGTTACGCGATGAACCTCGCCGCGGCCCGCAAGGAGTGCCCGGCCAAGGACATCGTCAGCCAGTTGGTGGCGGCGGAGGACGAGGGGAACCTCTCGGGCGACGAGTTCGGCTTCTTCGTGATCCTGCTCGCGGTGGCCGGGAACGAGACCACCCGCAACGCCATCACCCACGGCATGCACGCCTTCCTCACCCATCCGGACCAATGGGAGCTGTACAAAAGCGAGCGCCCCGACACCACGGCCGAGGAGATCGTGCGCTGGGCCACCCCGGTCGTCTCCTTCCAGCGCACGGCGACCGAGGACACGGAGCTGGGCGGCGCCAAGATCAAGCGGGGCGACCGGGTCGGCCTCTTCTACTCCTCCGCCAACCACGACCCCGACGTCTTCGACAACCCCGGCGCCTTCGACATCACCCGCGACCCCAACCCGCACCTCGGCTTCGGCGGCGGCGGCCCGCACTTCTGCCTCGGCAAGTCCCTCGCGGTCCTGGAGATCAACCTCATCTTCCACGCCATCGCCGACGCCATGCCGGACCTGCGGCTCGCGGCAGGACCGCGCAGGCTCCGCTCCGCCTGGCTCAACGGCGTCAAGGAACTGCGGGTCACCGGCGGCTGACCGCTCGGTCTCGGCCACCCGCTTTACGGAACCAACGTTTCCGTTGCGCGCCGCGTCTGGAGAGGTGAACCTTGCCTCTCCAAGACTTCGAACGGAAACGGTGGCCGTGGTCTTCGCCGACTTCTCGATCGCCCCGCCCGGCAGCGCGCCCGCGGAGCGGAAGTCCTCCTTCCGGGCCTTCTGCCGACGGCACCGCGTACCGCTGCTCGCCACCGTCCCCACCCTTCCCCTGTACGCGGTGTGGGCGGCGTTCCTCGCGACGGGCGGCGGTGACCTCGCCGCGCAGGAGGCCTGGGCGCGGTTCGCGTCCGAGCACGGCACGGCCGCGTACAGCCTCTTCTGGTACGGCGGCATGCACACCGCCAACTACAGCCTGATCTCGCCCTATCTGATGGCCGCCGTCGGCGTGAAGACGGTGACCGTCCTCTCCGGGGTCGCGGGCGCCTGGCTGGTCGCCGCGCTCATCGAGCGCACCGGGATCCGCAGGCCCCTGTGGCCGGCGGTGCTCGCCTCGCTCGGCGTGTGGTGCAACGTGGCATCGGGGCGCACGACGTTCGCGCTCGGCATCGCCTTCGCCTTCGCGGCCTGTCTGGCGCTCACGCGGGGGCGGCGCGCGGTCCTGGCCGCCGTGTGCGCGGCGCTCGCCACCATGGGTTCGCCGGTCGCGGGCCTCTTCCTGCTGGTCGCGGGGGCGGGCTACTTCTTCGTACGCGACTGGGCGCGCGCCGCCCTGCTCATCGTGCCGCCCGTCCTCGTGGTGGCGACGACGACGGTGCTCTTCCCGTTCACCGGCGAGCACTTGATGCCCTTCGACCGGATCTTCCCGCCCGTGGTGGTCTCCCTCGTGCTGATCCTCGCGGGTCCCCGCGAGTGGCGGGTGCTGCGCTGGGGCGCGGGCGTCTACGCGGTCGGGACCGTGCTCACGTATCTCATCCCCTCCCCGATCGGCACCAACGTCGAGCGGCTCGCGGAGCTTGTCGGGCCCGCCGCGCTGCTCGCGGCGCTGTTCGCCACCGGCCGCGACCGGGCGCGCCGGATCGCGCTGACGGTGGCGCTGGTGCTCTGCTCGGGCTGGGTGGTGCAGAAGACCCTCGACGACCTGGTGGTGTCCACGAAGGTGCCGAAGTGGGCGGTGGACACCCACGGCGTGGTGCGGGCGCTGGAGAGCCTGGGCGCCGACCGCACCCGCGTCGAGGTCGTCCCGGCCCGCAACCACCGCGAGGCCACCGCCCTGGCCCCGTACGTGAACATGGCGCGCGGCTGGAACCGCCAGCTCGACATCGAGCGCGGCCGCCTCTTCTACGACGGGACGTTCTCGGCGGCCACCTACCGGGCGTGGCTCGACAGGTGGGCCGTGGGGTACGTCGTGCTGCCCTCGGGCAAGCCGGACGGGTTCGCCGAGGACGAGGCGGCGCTCGTGGCGAGCGGTCCGCGCTGGCTGGAGCCGGTGTGGCAGGACGAGAACTGGCGGATCTTCCGGGTGAAGGACCCGGTGCCGCTGGTCTCCGAGCCCGCGTCCGTCGTGCGCACCACGGGCTCCGACGTGGTGGTGCGCGTCCCGCGCCGGGGCTCGGTCATGGTGCGCCTGGTGTACTCGCCGTGGCTGCGGGCCGAGGGGGCCTGTCTGCGGCAGGACGGCGAGTTCACGCGGCTCTCGGTGCCCGGGCCCGGCACCTACCGGATCAGCTCGGGGTACCGTCCTTCGCCGAGTCCTTCGACGTGTCGGTGACGGGCGGCGGCGCACCGGCAGCCGCCGTCAGGGGCCTGCTCACCCGGGGCCCCGAGAGCAGGTAGGTGAGGCCGAAGCCCGCGCCGACGACGGCCGCGCCGCCCACCGCGTCGAGCAGCCAGTGGTTGCCGGTG
The DNA here is from genome assembly GCF_019400875.1 of Streptomyces anatolicus. Taxonomy (NCBI): domain Bacteria; kingdom Bacillati; phylum Actinomycetota; class Actinomycetes; order Kitasatosporales; family Streptomycetaceae; genus Streptomyces; species Streptomyces anatolicus. Next base: position 4,974 of record NZ_WMBF01000153.1, read on the forward strand.
CCGACGATCGCGCAGAGCGTGAAGAAGGGGTGCAGGAGGCCGAGCGCCTTCATCCACCACCTGGGCGCGATGACCGCGATGACCAGGCCGCACCACAGGGACCAGCCGAAGTGCAGCGAGGGCATCGCCGCGTACTGGTTGGTGAGGTCGGTCAGCGTGCCGTAGTTCGGCTTGGTGAAGTCCTGCACGCCGTGCACGGTGTCGATGAAGCCGAGGTCGGGCATGAGGCGCGGCGGGGCGAGCGGGTAGGCCCAGAAGCCGATGAGGGCGAGGACGGTCGCGAAGCCGAGCGCGGAGCGCGCCCAGCGGTACTCGGCGGGGCGGCGCGCGTAGAGGACGGCGAGGACGCTCAGCGGCACCACGAAGTGGAACGACGTGTAGTAGAAGTCGAAGAAGTCCTCCATCCAGCCGGTGCGCACGGTCAGGTGGTTGAACCAGTGCTCGACGTCGATGTGCAGGAACTTCTCGATCGCGTGGACCTGTTCGCCGTGGTGCTCGGCCCTGGCCCGGCCCCCGGAGATGGTGCCGCCGGTGGCGGCGAGCCTGACCTGCTGGTAGGCGGAGTAGCCGACGCGGATCAGGAGGAGTTCGAGCAGGAGGTTCGGGCGGGTCAGGACGCGCCGCCAGAACGGCAGCAGCGGCACCCGGCTCCAGCGGGCCGGGACGGGCGCCGCGTACTCGGTGGGGATCGGACGCCGGTACTGCGGGTGGGCGCGGGAGAGGAACGGCACGGCGACGGCGGCGGCGAGCGCGGCGATCAGCACGACGTTGTCGCGGACCGGCTCGGTGACCGGCATGTTCGGCAGCATCATCTTGGCGGGCAGCGTCGACACGAGGACGACGGCCACCGGCCACACGTACCGGTCCGACTGGCGTCTGCCGACCCGGCCGACCACGGCGAAGAGCACCCACAGGAGCTGGTGCTGCCAGGTCGCGGGCGAGACGGCGACCGCCACGCAGCCGGTGATCGCGGTGGCGAGGAGCAGCTGCCCGTCCTCGGCGTAGCGCACGGCGCGGCGCAGGCCGAGCACGACGACGGCGGCGCCGAGCAGCAGGAAGAGCCCGGTCTCCAGGGGGCCTTCGAGGCCGCAGCGCAGCAGCATGCCGTGCAGGGACTGGTTGGCGTTGGCGTCCGGGCTCGCGCCGAGGCCCGCTCCGGCGAGGTGGTGGATCCAGTACGTCCATGAGTCGCGCGGCATCGCGGCCCAGGCGAGCGCGGTGCAGGCGGCGAAGGCGGCGCCGGTGGACGCGGCGGCCTTCTTGCGGCCGGTGAACCAGAGGAGGCCGGCGAAGAGCAGCATGGTCGGCTGAAGTGCCGCGCCGACGCCGATCAGGACGCCACTGGCCCGCTGTCCGCGTACGGCGAAGAGGCCGAGCAGGACGAGGAGGACGGGCAGGATGCTGGTCTGGCCGAGGTAGAGGGTGTTGCGCACCGGCAGCGACAGGATCAGCAGGCTGATCGCGACGGGGGCGGCGAGCAGCGAGGTGCGCCGGGAGACGGGCTGGGGCAGGGCGCGGGCGGCGACCAGGCCGAGTACGACGACGAGGCCGAGGGTGCCGAAGGTCCAGGCCCAGCCGAGGGCCTGCTCCCCCGAGCGGGCGAGCGGTTTGAGTACGAGGCCGGCGAAGGGCGGGCCGGTGAATCTGTCCGCGTCGTAGAGGGAGCCGTTGACGTGCAGGACGCCGTTCGGCCCGATCCAGGTCTCCAGGTCGGTGAGGCGTTCGCCCTTGGGGGTGCGCAGGACGACGGTCACCTGGCGGATCGCCAGGAAGGCGGCGATCAGCCAGAGGGCGATCCGGGCCGCTCCGGTCCGTGCCCCGGGTCCGTCGGCCTGCCCCGCGCCCAAGGCATTGCCCGGTCCGCTGTGCTCAACGTTCGCCACGCCCCGTCGGCCCTCCCGCCCGATCGTCACCTGCGGCCCTGTCCGGCCCTGTCGGCCCTCTAATGAGACGCACGCAACCCCCGCTTCACCTGACGGCCACACCGCTTTCTATCGGCTTTTATCAGCCGTATCCAACCCGAAACCGGCCGAAAACACCCTTCGCGCGGCGGGCGCCCTCTGTTGTGGCGGAGGCCGGCGCGGGGTCCGGGGGTGCGGTTCCCGGCCGGAGTCGCGACATAGATCACAAGTGCGGGGCGCCCCTTCCGCTTCCCGAAACGCCGTTTGACCTGGATAACCACCCTTTGGGCGCGGTATGCGATCACCCGGGCACCGACCGTAATGATGGCTGATGCACCTATGGTCGCTTTTCGGGCCGCCCCGGCTTCCGCGGGCGGCCCCGTCCTTGTCGTCGACCGAAAGCGGGCGAGCGAACCCTTGCCGAGCGCCACCTCCGTCGCCCCCCGAAAGCCCGATTCCGCCCGGGGGCCCCAGAACATGGTGAATCCGGACGTCCCCGCGGGCGCCACCGTCACCGACCCCGCGATGGTCAAGCGCGCGGTGAAGGCGGCCGCCCTCGGCAACGCGATGGAGTGGTTCGACTTCGGCGTCTACAGCTATATCGCCGTCACGCTCGGCAAGGTCTTCTTCCCCTCGGGCAACCCCACGGCCCAGCTGCTCTCCACCTTCGGTGCCTTCGCCGCGGCCTTCCTGATCCGCCCCCTGGGCGGCATGGTCTTCGGTCCGCTCGGCGACCGCGTGGGCCGCCAGAAGGTCCTGGCGCTCACCATGATCATGATGGCGGCGGGTACGTTCGCGATCGGCCTGATCCCCTCCTACGCGACCATCGGCGTCTGGGCGCCGGTGCTCCTCCTGCTGGCCCGGCTCGTGCAGGGGTTCTCCACGGGTGGCGAGTACGCGGGTGCCTCCACGTTCATCGCGGAGTACTCCCCCGACAAGAAGCGCGGCTTCCTCGGCAGCTGGCTGGAGTTCGGCACGCTGGCGGGGTACATCGGCGGCGCGGGCCTGGTGACCCTGATGACGGCCCTGATGTCCTCGGACGACCTGCTCTCCTGGGGCTGGCGCATCCCGTTCCTGATCGCGGGCCCGATGGGCCTTATCGGCCTCTACCTGCGGATGCGGCTGGAGGAGACCCCGGCGTTCGCCGCCGAGCTGGAGAAGGCGCACAAGGACGAGCAGGCCCGCGCGAAGGTGCGGCTGCGCGACATGGTGACGGGCCAGTGGAAGGCGCTGCTGCTCTGCATGGGCCTGGTCCTCGTCTTCAACGTCACCGACTACATGCTGCTCTCCTACATGCCGAGCTATCTCACCAGCGAGCTGAAGTACGACGAGACGCACGGGCTGCTGGTCATCCTGGGCGTCATGGCGCTGATGATGTGCGCCCAGCCGTTCGTGGGCGCGCTCACGGACCGGGTGGGCCGCCGCCCGGTGATCGCCACGGGCTGTGCGGGCTTCTTCCTCCTCTCCCTGCCCGCCCTGCTCCTGATCCGCGAGGGCTCGCTCTGGGCGATCGGCCTCGGCCTCGGGGCGCTCGGCCTGCTCCTGGTCTGCTTCACGGCCTCGATGCCGGCGACGCTCCCCGCCCTCTTCCCCACGAAGGTCCGCTACGGCTCGCTCTCCATCGGCTTCAACATCTCCGTCTCGGTCTTCGGCGGCACGACACCGCTGGTGGTGACGGCGCTGATCGGCGCGACGGGAGACAAGATGATGCCCGCGTACTACATGATGGCGGCGGCGGTCGTGGGCGGCATCGCGGTCTGGTACCTGACGGAATCCGCGGGCAAGCCGCTCCCGGGATCTCCGGCGGCGGTGGAGCGACCGGCAAGCTCCGGGAGCTGAATTCCAGCCCCTCCGGGGCGAGGGAGCCAAATTCAGCCCCTCCGGCGATTGAGGAGCGGGGTCCGGGGCAGAGCCCCGAGGCCGAGCCACGGCCCGGGCCGACTGTTATAACGCCACCGACAACCGGCCCCGCCCCCTACGCCCGAAGGGACCCCGCATGAGCCAACCGCAGTGGAACTCCGTAGACGCATACTTCACCGGCCTCCTCGCCCCGGCCGACGACGCCCTGACCGCCGCCCTGCGCGACAGCGACACCGCCGGGCTGCCGAAGATCAGCGTCTCCCCGAACCAGGGCAAGCTGCTCCACCTCCTCGCCCTGACCCAGGGCGCCCGCCGCATCCTGGAGATCGGCACACTCGGCGGCTACAGCACCATCTGGCTGGCCCGCGCCCTGCCCTCCGACGGCCGCCTGATCACCCTGGAGCACAAGCAGGAGCACGCCGACGTGGCCCGCGCCAACCTCGCCCGCGCCGGGCTCGACAAGGTCACCGAGGTCCGCGTCGGCCCCGCCCTCGACTCGCTCGCCGCACTCGGCGCCGAGCACGCCGAGCACCCCGCGCCCTTCGACTTCGTCTTCATCGACGCCGACAAGGCCAACAACCCGCACTACGTGGAGTGGTCGCTCAAACTCACCCGCCCCGGCAGCCTCATCGTCCTCGACAACGTCGTACGCGGCGGCGCCGTCACCGACGCCGCCGACCCGGACCCGCACGTGCGCGGCACCCGCGCCGCGCTCGAACTCATGGCAGCACATCCGCGCCTTGAGGCGACGGCGATCCAGACGGTGGGCACCAAGGGCTACGACGGCTTCGCGCTGGCCCGCGTACGGGAGTGACGGCCGCGTACGCCGGTGGGCTCAACCCTCGTGATAGAAGCCCACGTTCACACTCCGGGGCCCCGACCTGTCCTGGATGACCACCTCGCCCGAGCCGCCCCGGGCCAGCGGCGCGGCCCCTCCGTACGCGAGGGGCCGCGCCGCGCCCTCGCAGACCACCCGCACCTCCGACGCGGGGTCGGGGTTCGAGCCGCGCAGCCAGGTCACCGACCACGCCCCGTCGGGCCCGCAGCGGAACTCCAGGTGCGTACGGGAGACGAAGAGCCAGTCGCCGGGCGTCACCAGACGGCACACGCCCGCGTCCCGCCCCACCCGCAGCACCGCGCCCGGCGCACTCGGCGCCTCGGCCATGAGCATCCCGGCGGTCGCGCCCGCGTCCGCCCCGGACACCGAGGCCATCGTCAGCTCCAGCATCTACGTACGCTCCTTCGACTCGGGGCGGCGCGAGCGTGGTCGGTCATCGCGCGCTGCGGCATCTTAAGGCCACCTCGGGGCGCACGCACCGCGTTTGGCCGCCCGCATCCGGGCAACTCGCTTTCAGGACAGGCGCGATGGCGACACCGCGCCTCGCATCCCAAGGCCCACCCCCCGGGAAGGCACCCACTCCATGTCCACAGTCATGATCATCGTTCTGATCGTGGTCGTCGTCGTCCTCGCCGTCGGCGCGTTCGTCGTGCTGAACCGCAAGCGGAACGCGGGCGGCGGCCACAGCCTGAAGCGCCGTTTCGGCCCCGAGTACGACCGCGCGGTCGCCCGGCACGACGGCGACACGAAAGCGGCCGAACGCGACCTCGGCGAGCGTGTGAAGCGACACGGCTCGCTGCAGGTACGGCCGTTGGACCCGGCGGCGCGCGAGCAGTACTCCGCCCGCTGGAACCTCGCCCAGGAGCGCTTCGTCGACTCCCCGCGCGAGGCCGTCGCCGACGCGGACCGGCTCATCGCCGAAGTGGCGGGCGCCCGGGGCTTCCCCGACGCCGGCCACTACGAGGACCAGCTCGACGCGCTCTCCGTGCACCACGCCACCCACGTCCACGGCTACCGCAGGGTGCACCGCGCGGCGCTCGACACGACGGGTTCCGAGCAGGGCCCGGCAGGCACCGAGGAGATGCGCGAGGCCATGGTCGAGGCGCGGGCGCTCTTCGACGACCTGATCTCCGACCGGCACGACCACTCCACCGCGCGCTCCGGCAAGCACTTGTCCGGCAAGCGCTCGACCGGCATCACCCGAGGGGGCGTCCAGCATGGCTGACACGACACTTTTCCCGCCCGAGGAGCGCGACAAGCTGACGCTGCGCCTCCAGAACGCCGTCAACGGCTTCGTCGACGGCCCGCGCGGCTCGGTCGAGGAGGTCGACCACGTCCTGGAGGAGGCCATCGCCCGCCTCACGGACACGCTGGCCGAACGCCGCCGCGTGCTGCGCTCGACCTGGCAGACGACACCGGCACGCACCACGCCTGAAGGCAACACGCCCCCGGCCGCCGGGATGGCACCGGGCGGCGCCCTGGCCACCGAGGGCGCCCCCGTCGCCCCCGAGCCCTCGGCCACCGACACCGAACAGCTCCGCCTGGCCCTGCGCGACTACCGCGAGACGGCCGAGCGCCTGCTGCGGCTCTGAGGGCCGCGGAGCCGTACGGCAGGATGGCCGCATGAGCATCGTGAAGATCAACGCACTCACCGTCCCCGAGGAACAGCGCGAGGTCCTGGAGAAGCGCTTCGCGTCCCGCGCGGGCGCGGTGGAGAACTCCGACGGCTTCGAGTGGTTCGAGCTGCTGCGCCCCATCGAGGGCACCGACCAGTACCTCGTCTACACCCGCTGGCGCGACGAGGCCTCCTTCCAGGCGTGGATGGAGGGCCCCATGAAGGCCGCGCACCAGGGTGGCGGCGAGGGCGGTGGCGAGCGGCCCAAGCCCGCCGCCTCCGGGTCCACGGTCTGGTCGTTCGAGGTCGTCCAGCAGGCCGCACCCAAGAGCTGACCGGGACCGGCGGCACAGTCGGACACGAGAGCGGCGCCCCGCGAGCCAATCGGCTCGCGGGGCGCCGTCGTCGTACGCGGGATCTCACACGGCCCGCAGGCGCGTCGCCCCGGACCCGTCGTGCGGCCGCTCCGACTCCGAGCCGCACAGTTCGCCGCTCAGCTCCCGGACCAGCTGGGAGAGGTCGGTCGGGCGGTGCGGGCCCCACCAGTCGCCGAGCAGTTCGGACAGGGACTCCTCGCGGGCCTCGGCGAGCTTCTTGGCGACCACGCGGCCCTGCTCGGTCAGGAACATGTCGAGGCCCTGGCGTTCGGCGAGGTGCCGCTCCTCGACCTGGCGGGCCGCCGCCGTGATGACGGTGAGCGGCACGGTGGTGCGCTCGGCGAGTACGGCGGGTTCGACGGAGCCGTGCCGTGCGATGCGCAGGAGCAGCCAGCTGGCCGCGGGCAGCAGGTCGTAGCCCGCGCGCGCGGTGATCTTCTCGTAGATCGCCCGGCGGCCCTCCCTCGTGCCGAGGACCGAGAGCGCCCGCGCCACCTCGTCGTACGAGGAGCGTTCGACGGGGTTGCTGGCCAGCGTCTGCGTCTGGTCGGGCGCGGTGACCGAGCCGCGCAGCTTGTCCTCGCGCAGGAACCAGGCGAGGACGAAGGCGAGGAGCGCGACCGGCGCCGCGTAGAGGAAAACGTCGGTGATCGACGAGGCGTACGCGTGCAGGGCACTGGGCCGCAGGTCGGCGGGGAGGCGCGCGATGCCGCGCGGGTCGGCCTCCAGGGTGCTGACGCTGAGCCCCGGCGGCAGCTGCTGCCCGGCGAGGGCGTCGGTCAGCTTGTCGCCGAGCCGGTTGGTGAAGATCGTGCCGAAGATCGCGACGCCGAAGGAGGCGCCGATGGAGCGGAAGAAGGTCGCGCCTGAGGTGGCGACGCCCAGGTCCTCGTAGCCGACCGCGTTCTGCACGATGAGCACGAGCACCTGCATGACCAGGCCGAGGCCCAGGCCGAAGACGAAGAAGTACGCGCTCATCTCGCCCGTGGAGCTGTGCTCGTTCAGCTGGTGGAGGAGGAGCAGGCCGAGCGTGGTGACGGCCGTGCCCGCCACGGGGAAGACCTTCCAGCGGCCGGTGCGGCTGACGATCTGCCCGGACGCGGTGGTCGACAGGAGCATTCCGGCCACCATCGGCAGCATGTGCACACCCGACATGGTCGGCGAGACGCCCTGCACGACCTGGAGGAACGTCGGCAGATAGGTCATCGCCCCGAACATCGCGAAGCCGACGATGAAGCTGATCACCGCGGAGAGGGTGAAGGTGCGGATCCGGAACAGCTTCAGCGGAATCACCGGCTCCGCGGCCTTGCGCTCCACCGCCACGAAGGCGGCGGCGAGCACCACGCCGAGCACCGCGAGCCCGATGATCTGCGGCGAGCCCCACTCCCAGGTGGTGCCGCCGAGGGAGGCGACGAGGACGAGGCAGGTGGCGACGGAGGCGATGAGGAAGGTGCCGAGGTAGTCGATGGTGTGCTTGGTGTCGCGCACCGGGATGTGGAGCGTGGTGGCGATGACGAGGAGCGCGATCACGCCGATGGGCAGGTTGATGTAGAAGACCCAGCGCCAGCTGAGGTGCTCGGTGAACAGGCCGCCGAGCAGTGGCCCGAGCACGCTGGTCGCCCCGAAGACGGCACCGAAGAGTCCCTGGTACTTGCCGCGTTCGCGCGGTGAGACGAGGTCGCCGACGATCGCCATGGACAGCACCATGAGCCCGCCGCCGCCGAGGCCCTGGAGCGCCCGGAAGCCGATCAGCTGGGGCATGTTCTGCGCCATTCCGCAGAGCGCCGAGCCGGCCAGGAAGATGACGATCGCGGTCAGAAAGAGCTTTTTGCGGCCGTACTGGTCGCCGAGCTTGCCCCAGAGCGGGGTCGCGGCCGTCGCGGCCAGCATGTACGCGGTGACGACCCAGGACAGGTGGTCCATGCCGCCCAGCTCGCTGACGATCGTCGGCAGGGCGGTCGAGACGATGGTCTGGTCGAGGGCGGCGAGCAGCATGCCGAGCAGCAGCGCGCCGATGGAGACCAGTACGCCGCCGGGCGGGTGCCCGTTCGCTCCCTTACCGTGCGCGGGGTCGGGGCCCTGTCCTGTGGGGCGGGCGCTGACATCCTGCGACATGGGCACCTCCTGGGAGTCCGGATTCCGCCTGTGGCTGAGGGTGCTCCCCCTCCATCGTGGTCCGTGTGACCGGTTATGGCCTGTTGAAGCGCCGGTCTGCATAATCG
>NZ_WMBF01000154.1:0-13716 GCF_019400875.1 Streptomyces anatolicus
GGGCAGGAGGGGGTGGCCGGACGGGCAGATGGGGTTGAGCAAACTGCGGAGTCGGTGCCGCCTTGAAGCGGGACCACACGATCTTCCCGAACGGGGAGCGCTCGTCGACGCCCCATTCGTCGGCGAGCGCGTCGACGATGCTCAGGCCGCGCCCGGCGGTCTCCGTGTCGGCGGCTTCCCGCATGTGGGGAGGTTGATCGGGCGAGACGTCCTGGCTCTCGTGGACCTCCAGACGTACGGAGTCCTCGTCGACGCGGAGGCGCACCAGGAACCCGTGGCCGCGACGAGTGCCGTGGTGCAGGGCATTGGTCGCCAGCTCCGAGACGCAGAGCCGGATGTCCTCGGCCTCCGCGCCGGTGACTCCCCACCTCTTCAGCGAGGTGATCACGAAGCCCCGGGCCTCGCCGACCGCACGTCGCTCGGCGTCGAAGTACTTGTGCAGCTCTTTGGACATGGCACACCTCGGTTGTGCGGGCCGGGAAACGGCTGCCGGCTGCCGGCTGCGGTCGCGGTAGCCGGTCCGTCGAGCTTGTCGCGGCGAGCGGGCTGCTCCAATGGCCGCTTGTCGCACTTCCGTGGCACTTTCGTCCCCCTGCCTCTGATCGACGTGCTTGCATGGCGACAGCAAGGGAGGAACGCGTGGCGACCGTGCACCACTGGTCCGGGCTGGAAGCCAGGGCACTTCGGCTCGCACTTCGGATGAGCGTTCGGGCCTTCGCGGCTCATCTCGGCGTCGGCGTCCGGACGATCTCGAAGTGGGAGAAGCTCCTCTCCTCCACCGGGCCCAGGCAGGACACCCAGGCCATCCTCGACACCGCGCTCGCCCGCGCGGACGCGGCTGCCCAGCTTCGCTTCGAAACCAACCTCTCCGAAGCCGGAAGAGCCGGCACCGGCCCTCTCCGGCGGGCCACCGTCAGCAGCCCACGTGCGTGGGAGTACGAATCCTGGGCCGACGACCTGGATCGTTCCCTCGTCGCCCTGTCACGACAGAACTTCGCCTTCGCGGAAGATCTCCTCCGCCGCTGGCTGACCCGCTTCCCTCCGGCCCACCTGGACGACAAGGGGCTTTACCTCTACGCCCGTTCCACCGCCTTGCTGGGAGACGTGCAACGGGACCAGGGCGCCGTCATCGGCCCCCTGTCGGCCCGCCGTTCCTATTGTGAGGCCCGGGCGGTTTTCGCCCGGCTGGACGTCCCTCGACGGGTGGCCCAGGTGGACCTGTCCCTGGCCGTTGTCACGGAAATGGCCGGCCACTTGGAATGGGCCGCCCGTCAGTACGAGTCCCTCGCCGTCGATGACCGCCTCTCCCCTCGTGACCGCGCGCGGGCCCGCCTGTGGGTGGGAACAGCGCTCAGCAAGGAGGGCAATCAGGAGTACGCCTCGTGCGTCATGGCGGCGGCTGTGCGGGAGTTCGAGGATCTCTGCGAGCCGGAGGACTGGTCCGTGGCTCAGCAGAAGCTGGCCCTCGCCCATCGGGGGGGCCGGTGATCTGACCGCCGCCCTGCACCACATCGGCATCGCCCGCGCGACCGGTACCGCGGACTCCCCCATGCAACGTGTGCGCCTGGACACCGCCCACGGCCACATTCTGCTGTCCGACCCGGCCACCCTGGATGATGGTCTCCATGTCCTCGACAGGGCAGCGAAGGTCGCCGCTGAGTACGGGCTCAGCCACCAGCGCCACAGCATCGAGAACATCAGGAACAGGCGTGCTACGAGCGTGGGGTGAAGAGCCTCGGGCGACACTGACCAGGGAGCGACACCAGTGACGGGACCGACGGACGACGCCCAGTGGGCCGTGACCGATGAGCAGTGGGCTGACGCCCGGCTGATCTGGGAGTACCACCAGATGCGGCACGAACTTCAGCCGGCGGACGTGGCGATCGGGCTCGGCAGTCACGACCTCGGCGTGGCCACCACGACCGCCCAGCTCTACCGGGCCGGCCTCTTTCCCGTCCTCGTCTTCACCGGTGGCAACAGCCCCACCACCGCGGCCCGCTTCCCGCGCGGTGAAGCCGTCCACTACCGGGAGCACGCCCTCGCCCTCGGGGTGCCCGACGAGGCGATCCTGCTGGAAACGCGCGCCTCCAACACCGGGCACAACATCACGTACGCCCGTCAGGTCCTGGCCGAGGCAGGGGTCTCCCCGGCCTCGGTGCTGCTGGTCTCCAAGCCTTATATGGAACGTCGTTCCTACGCCACCGCCCGCAAACTCTGGCCCGAGGTCGGCGTGCGTTGCGCCTCGGAGTCCTTGGCCCTCGACGACTACGCCAAGAGCATCGGCGACGAGAAGCTCGTCCTGGACATGCTCGTCGGCGACCTGCAGCGGGTGATCGAGTATCCGAAGCTCGGCTTCGCCATCGAGCAGGACGTGCCGGACGACGTCCATGCCGCCTACGAAAGCCTCCTCACCGCAGGCTTCACCAGCCGCCTCATCGCGTCCTGATGGATCGCCGCCCCGTCCGCGTCAGTCCTGGGGGAACGCGCTCGTGTCGAGGTCCAGGTCGAAGGGCTTGGGGAGCTTGATGGGCTCGCCGGACTTGCAGGCCCTCAGGACTCGGTAGACGTCACCCCTGGGCTCGCCGTAAAGAGTGATGGTGGGGCCGCCGGGGGCCCAGCGGTCGATGAGGAGGTAGAGGGGGATGCCGGCGGCGGCGTAGGCGGCGGCCTTCTCGGTGCGGTCATTGTTGGCGTTCAACGACGAGGTGATCTCAGCGACGAATTTCACTGCGGCAGCCGGGACGAAGTTGCCTCGTTCGGCACGGAGCACGGCCCTCGGGACCACCGCGACATCGGGGATGCAAAGACTGTCGCGGGAGGGCAGCGCCGCGCCCAGCGTCTGGTAAACGCCCCAGTCATCAGGGATCACGCGATAGAGACTCCGCTGCACGAGATCAGCGACGGCGTTGTGATTGTTGGACGGCGGCGGAGCCACAGTGACGATCCCCTCGATGATCTCCACCTTGCTGCCCTCGGGCCACTCCATCTCCTCCCAGAGCCGGACGAGGTCGTCCCAGTCCTGGCCGGGTTCGTGGCCGAAGGTGAGTGCGCTCACGGCGGTTCTCCAATCGGTCATCACCGATCCCAGCATGCCGAACGGGACCGGCGGCGGCCCACCGATCCCGTTCACCCGTACGAGTAAGCGCTGGTCACAGAGGGCGCCCCGAAGGGGCGCGGGGAACTGCGCGATCAGCCACGACGTACCCGCAGGCGGCCCAGCGCCCCGCCGCCCCGCGCCCTAGCCGATCCGGTCCAGCACGATCGCCCCCGGCGAGAATCCCGTGCCGGCGGGAGCGATGTCGTACGACCCCTCCACCGACTCCAGCGCGTACGCGAACCGGTCCGGCGTGTCCGTGTGCAGGGTCAGCAGCGGCGCGCCCGCCTCGACGGAGTCGCCCGGCTTGGCGTGGAGTTCGACGCCCGCGCCCGCCTGGACCACGTCCTCCTTGCGCGCGCGGCCCGCGCCCAGGCGCCAGGCGGCGACGCCGATGTCGTACGCGTCGAGGCGGGTCAGGACGCCGGACGACGGCGCCGTCACCACGTGCTGCTCGCGGGCCACCGGAAGCTTCGCGTCCGGGTCGCCGCCCTGCGCGGCGATCATGCGGCGCCATACGTCCATCGCCGAGCCGTCCGCCAGCGCCTTCGCCGGGTCCGCGTCCTTCAGGCCCGCCGCGTCCAGCATCTCGCGGGCCAGCGCCAGGGTCAGCTCGACCACGTCGGAGGGGCCGCCGCCGGCCAGGACCTCGACCGACTCGCGGACCTCGAGCGCGTTGCCCGCCGTCAGGCCCAGCGGGGTCGACATGTCCGTGAGCAGGGCCACCGTGCGGACGCCGCTGTCCGTGCCCAGCTCCACCATCGTGGACGCCAGTTCGCGGGCGTCGGCCAGATTCTTCATGAACGCGCCGGTGCCGACCTTCACATCGAGGACCAGCGAGCCCGTGCCCTCGGCGATCTTCTTGGACATGATGGAGGAGGCGATCAGGGGGATGGCCTCCACCGTGCCGGTGACGTCACGCAGGGCGTAGAGCTTCTTGTCCGCGGGGGCCAGGCCGTCGCCCGCCGCGCAGATCACCGAGCCGACGCCGTCCAGGACGTTCAGCATCTCCTCGTTCGAGAGCAGCGCACGCCAGCCGGGGATGGCCTCCAGCTTGTCCAGGGTGCCGCCGGTGTGGCCGAGGCCCCGGCCCGAAAGCTGCGGGACGGCCGCGCCGCACGCGGCGACCAGCGGGGCGAGCGGCAGCGTGATCTTGTCGCCGACGCCGCCCGTGGAGTGCTTGTCGGCCGTCGGGCGGGAGAGGGAGGAGAAGTCCATGCGCTCGCCGGACGCGATCATCGCGGCGGTCCAGCGGGCGATCTCCTTGCGGTTCATGCCGTTCAGGAGGATCGCCATCGCCAGGGACGACATCTGCTCGTCGGCGACCGCGCCGCGCGTGTACGCGTCGATGACCCAGTCGATCTGCTCGTCGCTCAGCTCGCCCCGGTCGCGCTTGGTACGGATGACGGAGATGACGTCCATGGCATGTCCTTCCAGCAGTTCTTCCAGCAGTTACGGCCTCGTGCGCGGTCGACTCTACGCGCATAGAGTCGGCCAATGAAGAAGGCCCCCGCCAACAGGCGGGGGCCCAGGTTCAGTTGAGCCGCTGCGGCCCGAACGCGTCCGGGAGCATGTCCGCCAGCGAGCGGACGCCCGAGGACGTCTCCAGAAGCAGCTCCGGGCCCCCGAACTCCCACAGCAGCTGACGGCAGCGGCCGCACGGCATCAGGATCTCGCCCTTGCCGTCCACACACGTGAAGTGGGTGAGGCGGCCGCCGCCGGTCAGCTGGAGCTGGGAGACCAGGCCGCACTCGGCGCACAGGCCGAGGCCGTAGGAGGCGTTCTCCACATTGCAGCCGGAGACCGTCCTGCCGTCGTCGACCAGCGCCGCGGCGCCGACGGGGAAGCCCGAGTAGGGCGCGTACGCGCGGGACATCGCCTCGCGCGCGGCTTCCCGCAGGGCGTCCCAGTCGGTGTCCGCAGGAACGGTCGTCACTTTCCTTGTCCCCTTCGGTACGGCATCCCGTCCGCCTTCGGCATCCGAAGGCGCTGGGCGGAGAGCGAGAGGACCAGCAGGGTCACCACGTACGGAGTGGCGGTGACGACCTGGTTGGGCACCTCGTCGGTCAAGCCGTACCACAGGAACATCAGCGCCGAGACGGCCGCGGTGATCGCCGCGGGCACGTACCGCTTGCGCCAGGCGAGGTAGATCGCGCCGATGACCAGCAGGATCGCCAGGAGCAGCAGCAGCGCGTGGACGTTCGTACCGCCACCGCGGAGCTTGAGGCTGTCGGTGTAACCGAACAGGCCCGCGCCGAGCGCGAGGCCGCCCGGCATCCAGTTGCCGAAGATCATCGCGGCGAGGCCGATGTAGCCGCGGCCGCCGGTCTGGCCCTCCAGGTAGATGTTGGAGGCGACCAGGGAGAGGAAGGCGCCGCCGAGGCCGGCGAAGCCGCCGGAGATGATCACGGCGAGGTACTTGTACTTGTAGACGTTGACGCCGAGCGACTCGGCCGCGATCGGGTTCTCGCCGCAGGAGCGCAGCCGCAGACCGAACGAGGTGCGCCACAGCACCCACCAGCTCAGCGGCACCATCGCGACGGCGACCACGGTGAGCGGGGAGAGGTTGGTGAACAGGCCGCCGAGCAGGCCCGCGAGGTCCGAGACGAGGAACCAGTGCTTGCCGTTGAGCTCCATGAGCCAGTCGGAGAGCCCCGGCACCGAGAAGTCCCCGAGGGATTCGACGGGCGGCGACTGCTTCGACGTACCGCCCTCCTCGCCCTCGAAGGCGAAGGTCGCGAGGTAGCGGGTGACGCCCAGGGCGAGGATGTTCAGGGCCACACCGGAGACGATGTGGTTGACGTTGAAGGTGACCGTCACGATGGCGTGCAGCAGGCCGCCGAGCGCGCCGCCGAGGATGCCGAAGAGGACGCCCACCCAGGGGCCCCACTGGAAGCCCGCCCAGGCGCCGAACCAGGTGCCGAGGATGAGCATGCCCTCGAGGCCGATGTTGACGACGCCCGCGCGCTCGGCCCACAGGCCGCCGAGGCCGGCGAGGCCGATCGGCACGGCGAGCTTGAGTGCCGTCGACATCTGGCCGGTGGAGGTGATGCCGTCGGCGCCGGTGATGACGCGGACCAGCGAGATCAGCACCAGGACGCCGGCGATGGCGAGCAGGAGGACGGGGAGCGAGATGCGGCGGCGGCCCGCGGCGGGCTGCTTGGCCGGGGGCTTGGCCACGGATGCCGTGCTCATCGGGCAGCCACCTCCTTCGCGGAGTCGTTGTTGCCGTTGTTGCCGTTGTTGCCGTTGTCGGCGTTGGCCCGGGCGGCGGCGGCCAGTTCCTCGCCCACGCGGCGCTGCTGGCGGCGCAGGCCCCAGCGGCGCACGGTCTCCGAGGAGACGACGACCGCGATCACGATGAGGCCCTGCATGATCACCGCGATCTCCTTGTCGTACGCGACCGGGGTGGCGTAGTCCAGGGCGGGCGAGGCCTTGTCGAGGAAGGCCCAGAGCAGCGCGGCGAGCGCGATGCCGACCGGGTTGTTGCGGCCGAGGAGCGCGATGCCGATGGCGGTGAAGCCGAGGCCCGCGGGGAAGCTGAGGCTGTAGGTGTGGGTGTCGCCGAGCAGGATCGGCAGGCCGGAGAGGCCCGCGACACCGCCGGAGATCAGCATGGCGGTGAGCACCATGCGCTTGGCGTTGACGCCGGAGGCCGCGGCGGCCGACTCGGAGGCGCCGGTGGCGCGCAGGTCGAAGCCGAAGCGGGTGCGGTTGAGGACGAGCCAGTACAGGACGCCCGCGAGGACGGCGACGAAGACGAAGCCGTAGACCTCACCGCCCGCCAGCTTGATGCCGGGGAACCAGCCGGACTCCTTCATCACGCCGGTGGTCTGGTTGTTGCCGACCGGCACGCCGAAGTTCTCGGTGAGGGTGAGGTAGCCGATGACGCTCGTCGCGATGGCGTTGAGCATGATCGTGGCGACCACCTCGCTGACCCCGCGCGTGGTCTTGAGCAGACCCGCGATGCCCGCCCAGAAGGCGCCGGTGAGCATGGCGACCACGATGAGCAGCGGGATCTGGAGCGCGGCGGGGAGCGCGACGTGCGCGCCGACGACTGCGGTGACCATCGCGGCGAGGCGGTACTGCCCGTCCACGCCGATGTTGAACAGGTTCATGCGGAAGCCGATGGCCACCGCGAGCGCCGCCAGGTAGTACATGCCGGCCTGGTTGATGGTCAGGACCTGCACGTCGGAGTAGGAGATCTGCTCCAGCATCAGGGTGTACGGCTCGATCGGGCTCTTGCCCGAGGCGAGCAGCACGACCGAGGTCAGCGCCACGGCCACGACCAGCGCGATGACCGGTGCGGCCACCGCGAGGAGCAGGCGCTCCTTGTCGAACTTCTTCATCGGGTCTCGTCCTCCTCGGACGCCTCGGAGCCGTCGCCGGACTCGACGTGTTCCAGGTGGCCTGAGGCGGCACCCGTCATCGCCGAACCCAGCTCCTCCGGCGTGATGGTGGCCGGGTCGGCGTCCGCCACGAGCCGTCCGCGGTAGATCACGCGGAGGGTGTCGGAGAGGCCGATCAGCTCGTCCAGGTCGGCGGAGATCAGCAGTACGGCAAGGCCCTCGCGGCGCGCCTCGCGGATCTGGTCCCAGATCTGCGCCTGCGCGCCGACGTCCACACCGCGGGTGGGGTGGGCGGCGATCAGGAAGCGCGGCTTGTGGCTCATCTCGCGGCCGACGATCAGCTTCTGCTGGTTGCCGCCGGACAGGGAGGCGGCCGTCACGTCGATGCCGGGCGTACGGACGTCGTACTCCTCGACGATGCGGCGGGTGTCGGCCTGGGCGCTCTTGAGGTCGAGCAGGAAGCCCCGCGCGTTCGGCTTCTCGGTGACGTGGCCGAGGATGCGGTTCTCCCACAGCGGGGACTCCAGGAGGAGGCCGTGGCGGTGGCGGTCCTCGGGGATGTACCCGATGCCGTCCTCGCGCCGCTTGCGGGTGGGTACGGCGGTGATGTCCTGGCCCGCCATGCGGATCACGCCGGAGTCGGCGTGCTTGAGGCCGATGAGCGCGTCGATCAGCTCGGTCTGGCCGTTGCCCTCGACGCCCGCGATGCCGAGGACCTCTCCCTCGTGGATCGTGAAGGAGATGTCGTCGAGCAGGGCGCGGCCCGAGTCGCCGGCGGCGAGCAGCTTGAGGCCCTCCACCTGGATCATCGGGCGGTCGGTGACGGTGGACTCGGCGGTCTCGGGGGTGGGCAGTTCGCTGCCGACCATCAGCTCGGCGAGCTGGCGCGGCGTCGTCTCGGACGGGATGGCCGTGCCGACCGTCGTGCCGCGCCGGATGACGGTGATGTCGTCGGCCACGGAGAGGACTTCGCCCAGCTTGTGCGAGATGAAGATGACGGAGAGGCCCTCGGACTTCAGCTCGCGCAGGTTGTCGAAGAGCGCGTCGACCTCCTGCGGCACCAGGACGGCCGTCGGCTCGTCGAGGATGAGCGTGGTCGCGCCGCGGTAGAGGACCTTGAGGATCTCCACGCGCTGGCGGTCGGCGACGCCGAGGTCCTCGATGTACGTGTCCGGGCGCACCCCGAGGCCGTAGCGGTCGGAGAGGTCGAGGATGGCGCGGCGGGCGGCGCTGCCGATGCCGTGCAGCTTCTCGCTGCCGAGGACGATGTTCTCCAGGACGGTCAACTGGTCGGCGAGCATGAAGTGCTGGTGGACCATGCCGATGCCGCGCGCGATGGCGTCGGCGGGGCTGGAGAAGGCGACCTGCTCACCGTCGACGGTGATGGTGCCCTCGTCCGGCTTCTGCATGCCGTAAAGGATCTTCATCAGCGTCGACTTGCCGGCGCCGTTCTCGCCGACGAGGGCGTGCACGGTGCCCTTGCGGACGGTGAGGTGGATGTCGTGGTTGGCGACGACTCCGGGGAAGCGCTTGGTGATGCCGGCGAGTTCGACGGCGATGGGCGGAGGGTTGGTGGACGCGTCGATGGCGCACTCTCCTCGGGGGCCAAAGGGCCTGAAGGGCCTGAAGGAAAGGGGCCGCCTACGCGCGCAGTGCCCCTGCTGATGAATAGTGGCTCGCGCGAACGGGGCGCGGGTGGACCTCGGTCCCCCGCACCCCGTCACACGAGCATCACGCTGCCGTTTCGGCAGGCGTCAGGTCAACTACCGCCTCACGGCGTGGCCTTGACCTGGATCACGGCTTGGTCTTGACCTTGATCTTGCCGCCCTTGATGCCGGCCTCCGCCTTCTCCAGCGCGGCCTGGACGTCCTTCATCTTCATGAAGTCGGGGTTGGACTCGGCGAGCGCGACACCGCCCGACTTGAGGTCGGCGCGGACGACGCCGCCCTTGGCGGTGCCGTCCTCGACGGCCTTCGCGAGGTTGTAGACCGAGGCCGCGACGTCCTTGGTCGCCGAGGTCAGGATGTACTTCTTGTACTTCGCGAGGGCGTCCTGCTTGTACTGGTCGGAGTCGACGCCGATCGCCCAGATCTTCTTGGCGGCGGCGGCCTCGATGACGCCCTGACCGGAGAGGCCGGCGGCGTGGTAGACCACGTCGGCGCCCTTCTCGATCTGGCCCTGGGCGGCGGTCTTGCCCTTGTCGGGGCTGGTGAAGCCGCCGTCCTCGGCCTTCTCCGTCAGGTACTGCTTGACGACCTTGACCTTGGGGTCGGTGTCCTTGACGCCCTGCGCGTAGCCCGCCTCGAACTTGTGGATGAGGGGGACGTCCACGCCGCCGACGAAGCCGACGGTCTTGGACTTGGTGGTCTTGGCGGCGGCGACGCCCGCGAGGTAGGACGCCTCCTGCTCGCTGAAGACGAGGTCGGAGACGTTGTCGGCCTTGACGGTCTCGTCGTCGACGATGCCGAAGGTGACCTTCGGGAACTTCGCCGAGACCTCCTTGATCGCCGGGGCGTAGGCGTAGCCGACACCGATGACCGGGTTGTAGCCCTGCTTGGCGAGCTGCGTCAGGCGCTGGGTCTTGTCGGCGTCCGACTCGCCGTCGACCGGCTCGACGGCCTTCTCGCCGGTCTTGAACTCCTTGGCGGCCTTCTTCATGCCCTCGGTCGCGGCGTCGTTGAAGGACTGGTCGCCGGCGCCGCCGACGTCGTAGGCGATGGCGACGCCCTTGTTCTTGTCGTCCTTGCTCGCGGCGGCGTCGCTGGACGTGCCACCACAGGCGGAGACGGAGACGGCGAGGGCTGCGGTCGCGGCGCCCGCGACAGCTATTCGAGACACCCGGCGCATAGAGACGAACTCCTTGAGTCAAGCAAGCACAAGCACGTACGCGCCATACCCCGGCGCTGATTTCGCCGCAGCGTAACGCGCGTAGACCTGACATAAGAACCCTTCTGTCCGGTCCGTTATCGAGCTGTGGCCACGAGGCGTCCGGGGGGCGAACGGACGGTGGGCGCCCCCTTGGCGGGGGGCGCCCAGTCGCCGCAGCACGTACTACGTAAAACGGCGTGAGGCGGGCGCGGGGGGTGCTACGTACAACGTCCGATCGGCCACAGCACGCCACTCGAACGCCGCGCTACGGCGCGGTCTTGACCTTCACCTTGCCGCTGATGATGTCCTTCTCGGCCTTCTCCACGGCGGCGACGACGTCCTTCATCGCCGTGTACCTCGGGTTGGAGTCGGAGAAGCCGACGCGGCCGGACTTGAGGTCGTAGCGCTGCTCGCCCTTGAGCGGTTTGCCCTGGACGACCGATTTCGTCAGGTCGTACACCGCGCCGCCGACGTCCTTGAAGGCCGAGCCGAGGATGTACTGCTTGTACTTGGCGAGGGCCTTCTGCTTGTACTGGTCGGAGTCGACGCCGATCGCCCACTTCTTCTGCGAGCCGGTCTCCTGGATGACGCCCTGGCCGGAGAGGCCGGCCGCGTGGTAGATCACGTCCGCGCCGGCCTCGATCTGGCCGCTCGCCGCGTTCTGCCCCTTGTCGGGGCTGGAGAATCCGCCCTCCTCGGGCTTCTCCGTCAGATAGCGCTTCTCGATTTCGATCTTGGGATCGACGGACTTCACGCCCTGCACGAATCCGGCCTCGAATTTGTGGATCAGCGGAATGTCCACACCGCCCACGAATCCGACGTGCTTGGCCTTGCTCGCCTTCGCGGCGGCCACGCCCGCCAGATAAGAGCCCTGTTCCTCGTGGAAGACGAGGTCGGCGACGTTGTCGGCCTTCACCGTGTTGTCGTCGATGATCCCGAACGTGGTCTTCGGGAACTTCTTCGCGGCCGCCTCCACGGCGGGCGCGTAGACGAAACCGACGCCGATGACGGGGTTGTAGCCCTGCTTGGCGAGCTGTTCGAGGCGCTGGACCTTGTCGGCGCTGGACTCGCCGTCGCCCGGCTCCATGTCCACACCGCCGATCTTGAACTCCTTGCGGGCCTCGGCGTAGCCCGCGTAGGCGGCGTCGTTGAAGGACTGGTCGCCCTGCCCGCCGATGTCGTAGGCGAGACCGATGCCCTTGCCCTTGTACGAGGACGACGTCCCGGAGTCCTTCTCCTTGCCGCCGTCCTCCTGCGAGGCCTCGCTGCTCGTCTTGCCGCACGCCGAAGCGGCGAGGGCGAGCGACGCCACCGCCACGGCCACTTGGGAAAGTCTTGATACACGACGCATAGGACGTACTCCTCACGTTCCCCAACGCACCGTTGACGGCGCTGATTTCGGCGCACAGTAACGCGCGTAGAAAGGGAGGGGAACGGTTTTCCGCGCGGCCGTTACCTATTCGTGCCGAGCGTCGGTACCTATTCGCGCCGAGCGTCGGTCACGTCCCGGTGGGGTTACTCCGTCGTGCGCGCGGCGTCCAACAGGGCGGCGGCGGTGAAGAGTTCGACGCCGACCGCGATGGCCGACTCGTCCGCGTCGAAGTCCCCCTGGTGGAGGTCGCGGACGGTGCGCTCGCCGGGCCTGCGCACGCCGAGCCGGGCCATGGCGCCGGGCACGTGCTCCAGGTACCAGGAGAAGTCCTCGCCGCCCAGGCTCTGTTCGGTGTCCTCGATGGAGAGCGGGCCGCGCCGCTCGGCCATGGCGTCGCGCAGCAGGTCGGCGACGCCGGGGTCGTTGACGACGGGCGGGACGCCTCGGACGTAGGTGACCTCGGACTTGGCGCGGTAGAGGTCGGAGATCTCCTGGATCGCGCTGTGCACCAGGTCGGGCGCCTCGCGCCAGGCCGTGAGGTCGAGGCAGCGCACGGTGCCGGACAGCTCGGCGTGCTGCGGGATGACGTTCGGCGCGTGTCCGGCCTCGATGCGGCCCCAGGTCACCGAGAGCCCCGAGCGGGCGTCGGCGCGGCGGGCGACGACGGCCGGGACCTCGGTGGCGACCTTGGCGACGGCGGTGACGAGGTCCGTGGTGAGGTGCGGGCGCGCGGTGTGGCCGCCGGGGCCGTCGAGCGAGACCTCGAGGCGGTCGCAGGCGGAGGTGATGGGGCCGTGCCGCAGGCCGATGCGGCCGGCGTCGACGCGGGGGTCGCAGTGCACGGCGATGATCTTGCCTACGCCGTCGAGGACGCCGTCCTTGATCGCGTCGGCGGCGCCGCCGGGCAGGACCTCCTCGGCGGGCTGGAAGATCAGCCGCACCGGAAAGGGCAGCCGCCCCTCGCGCGCCAGCTCCGCGAGGACCAGGCCGGCGCCGAGAACGACGGTGGTGTGCACGTCGTGGCCGCAGGCGTGGGCGCGGTCGGGCACCGTGGAGCGGTAGGGCACGAGCTTGGTGTCGGGGATGGGCAGCGCGTCGATGTCGGCCCGCAGGGCGAGCATGGGCCGCGATCCGTCCCACTGGCCCACGTCGCAGACGAGGCCGGTGCCGGCCGTGAGCACGCGGGGGGCGAGGCCGGCCTCCTCGAGGCGGGTCTTGAGGGCCGCGGTGGTGCGGAACTCCTGGTTGCCCAGCTCCGGGTGCATGTGCACGTCGCGGCGGAAGGCGACGAGTTCGGCACGGAGCGCTTCTGGCAGCGTGCCGGGGAGCGGCCGCGTGCCGGGCAGCGGCTGCGTGAGTGCGCTTTCCGTTGCGGACAAGCCGTCGGACACCTCTTCGGTCGCACAGGACATCAGTTGGTTCACCCTTTGAAGGGTAAGGCGATGCAACGGCCAACTAACCCACGATCAACAAAAGTTCAGCCCGATAGGGGAAGAAATAGTGGCCTCGTGGCGCATGGCCGCTGATCGGGGTGGGTAAACTTTCACGCCGCCACGGGGGATGCGTAAGCCGTCCGGCGCCTGTAGTAGGCGAGGGCGACCGCTGTCAGCAGGGGCGGCCAAGCGATCAGCGGTATATAGCAAAGCACGAGAAGCGCGCTTTGCGCTGTACTGTCCGTCACACCCGTTTCGCTCCCCAATCCGGCGATCTGGGCGTAGAAGGCCCAGCCCACGAGCCCGAAGAGGCCGGTGGCGCCGAGCAGGGCCGGGACCACGGCCGCGAGCGGCGGCACCTGCCGCCCGCCGAGCACGGGTACCCACGCGGGGACGGTCTCACCCCATGCGCGCACCAGACCGAGCGTGAGCAACGCGAGCAGTTCCGATATGACGCTGAGTGCCAGGATGTACACGGCCTCACCGGTACCGCTCTGCTCCTGCGCGGTCACGGGCAGCCCCGCGACCAGGGCGATGCGCCACAGCCCGGAGGGCAGCGTGAGCCACGGCACGGCGTGGGCGGCGAGGGCGGCCCAGCGG
>NZ_WMBF01000155.1:0-13691 GCF_019400875.1 Streptomyces anatolicus
GCCGCCAGCGTTCGTCCTGAGCCAGGATCAAACTCTCCGTGAATGTTTTCCCGTAATCGGGATGAACACCACGAGAGCGGAACGGTCGGGAGGAATAATCCCGTCCGTTCACAGCGTCCTCGCTGTGCGCCTTCCGTGGAAGGACTTTTTCAAAGGAACCTCAACTCACCGAAGTGAGTCGGGGTATCAACATATCTGGCGTTGACTTTTGGCACGCTGTTGAGTTCTCAAGGAACGGACGCTTCCTTTGTACTCACCCGCAGAACATTCTCTGGGGCTTTCCTCCGGGCGCTTCCCTTCGGTATTTCGTGTTTCCAACCTTACCAGATCCGTTTTCCGTTCCGTTTCCGGTTTCGGATTTCATTTCCGGTGGCCGTTGGAAGGCCTTTGCCTTTCGGCGTGTTCACTACGTTAGCGGATTCCCTCCGCAACTCATAATCGAGTTTCGCGGGTTCGAATTCCGACATGCGGGCATGCGGAACAAGCCCCCGCTGAGGGGAAGTCGTAGGTAGTGGTTGGCCGCTTCCAGCTCCCGGCAGATTGCCGTGACCGGTTCAAGCGGCTCGGACTACATTACGGAGGCCCCCAGGCCGCGTCAAGTTCGGCGGCGGCGGGGCACGTGGGCCCGATAGGGGCTGACCGTAGGGTCGTTGGCCGTCCAGAAGCGCCAGGGGTGGCCGGCGCCCTCCCCTCCTACTCCGGTGCGGGGACCCTCGCTGACCTGGTCGGCTTCGACCGGGGTTCCCGCGAGGAGCCTGAAGGGGCTGGCCTGGTCTCCGCAGAGGTCCGCGCCGTCGAGGCTGCGGTCCACGGCGAGGGCGGTGGCGAGACGCGCCGGTCCTTTGGCCAGTTCCTTGTCATTACGGGCCGAGAGTCGACGCGTGCGGGCCAGTTCGGCGCCCACCGTGATCTCGCCCGCCCGCAGCAGGACGGCGCTCGCCACTCCCTCGGGGCCGGTCACGAGGTTCATGCAGTGCCACATGCCGTAGGTGAAGTAGACGTACATATGTCCGGGCGGGCCGAACATCACGTCGTTACGGGGCGTGCGGCCCCGGTACGCGTGTGAGCCGGGGTCGGCTTCGCCCGCGTACGCCTCCACCTCTGTCAGGCGGACCTCGATCGGCCCGTCGTCCGAGTCGCGTACCAGGACGCGGCCGAGGAGGTCGGGTGCGACCTCCAGGACGGGGCGGTCGAAGAAGTCTCGGGTCAGGGGCGTACGGTCAGGGGCCAAGATCATGCCTTACGAGCGTAGTACACGCGCTCCGTTTATACGGATGGCCTTGGGGTGCTCGGTTGCCAGGGTGGGACGCGGAACCGGGTGGAGTCCCCTCGCGTATGTACCGATCAAGGATTCAAGTCGAGACGAGCCACAGGCGGCGGCCTGGGGAGGAGTGTCATGGGGTTCAAGAAGCTGCTCGCGAGTCTGGGGGCCGGCGGTGCCTCGGTCGAGACCGTGCTGACCGAGGTCAACGTGGTCCCGGGCGGTGTGGTCCAGGGTGAGGTGCGGATCCAGGGCGGGTCGGTGGACCAGCAGATCGAGGCGCTCTCCGTCGGGCTCCAGGCCCGCGTCGAGGTCGAGGGCGCCGACCAGGAGACCAAGCAGGACATCGAGTTCACCAAGGTGCGGCTCGGCGGTGCCTTCACGCTGCTCGCCAATGAGGTGCACGCGGTGCCGTTCGGCCTTGAGATCCCGTGGGAGACGCCGGTCACGAGCATCGACGGGCAGCAGCTGCGCGGCATGAACATCGGGGTGACCACCGAGCTGGAGATCGCGCGCGCCGTGGACTCCGGGGACCTCGACCCGATCAACGTGCACCCGCTGCCGGCGCAGCAGGCCATCCTGGACGCCTTCATCCAGCTGGGCTTCCGCTTCAAGAGCGCCGACATGGAGCGCGGCCACATCCGCGGTACGCGGCAGAAGCTGCCGTTCTACCAGGAGATCGAGTTCCTCCCGCCGCAGCAGTACCGCGGTCTGAACCAGGTCGAGTTGAGCTTCGTCGCGGACGACCACGAGATGGACGTCGTCCTGGAGATGGACAAGAAGCCGGGGATGTTCAGCGAGGGCAGTGACTCGTTCCGGTCCTTCAAGGTGGGTCTGAACGACTTCCAGGGCACGGACTGGGCCGCGTACCTGAACGAGTGGCTGTCCCAGGTCGGCAGCAAGCGCAACTGGTTCTAGGCTCGGACGCACAGCAACCAACCAGGAGGTGCTCACGTGACCGAGCCGAAGAGGCCGCCGCTTCCCCATGACTTCCACCCGCCCGTGCCGTCGTTCACGATCGTGAGTGAGGACGTCGAGCCGGGTGCGGTCCTCAAGGACGCTCAGGTCCAGTCGGGCGGGAACACCTCGCCGCAGCTGCGGTGGGAGGGTTTTCCGCCCGAGACCAAGAGCTTCGCCGTGACGTGCTTCGACCCGGACGCCCCCACGGGGAGCGGGTTCTGGCACTGGACCGTCTTCGACATCCCGGCCTCGGTCACCGAGCTGCCGGCCGGCGCGGGCAGCGGCAAGTTCGAGGGGCTTCCCGAGGCCGCGGTGCAGGTGCGCAACGACTACGGGGCGAAGGAGTTCGGCGGGGCCGCCCCGCCGCCCGGTGACCCGGCGCACCGCTATGTGTTCACCGTGTACGCGGTGGACCAGGAGCGACTGGGTCCGGACTCGGACGCCTCGCCGGCGGTCGTCGGCTTCAATCTGCGGTTCCACACGCTCGCGCGTGCGCAGCTCGTCGCCGAGTACGGCGCTCCCGCCGAGAACTGAGCGTTCATCGATTGTTTGCCCGTCTCTGGTCATGGAAGTGATCAGAGACGGGCATTTTTTATTGCGTTGTCCATCTCGGCGTGCCCGGCCAAAGTTGATCCCAGCCCGCCAGGCGGTGGGCCGGTGCATACGGGAGGTGGGCAGGTTGATGCGGGACACGCTGGTGCTGAACGCGAGCTTCGAGCCGCTCTCGACGGTGACGCTCAACCGGGCTGTCGTTCTGGTGCTCCAGGACAAGGCCGTGGTCGAGCAGGCCCACCCCGGACTCCGTGTGCGCGCGGCGGCGGTCGAGATGCCGGTGCCCCGGGTGATCAGGCTCTGCAGATACGTACGGGTGCCCTTTCGAAGACAGGCTCCTTGGTCGAGGCGGGGGGTGCTCGTCCGGGACCAGCACCGGTGCGCGTACTGCGGCAGGCGTGCGACGACGGTGGACCATGTGGTGCCGAGGTCGCAGGGCGGCGCCGACTCGTGGCTGAACACGGTGGCCTCATGCGCGCTGGACAATCACCGGAAGGCGAATCGGACGCCTGAGGAGGCGGGCATGCCGTTGTTGCGGCAGCCCTTTGAGCCTACTCCTGCGGGGGCGATGCTCTTGTCGCTCGGGCGGGAGGAGTTGGCCTCGTTGCCCGAGTGGTTGGCCCAGCCGGCGGCCTAGCGCCGAGCCGGTACCGGTTGGTCTCTGGCTGCGGGTCCGTCGTGGCTGGGCGCGCAGTTCCCCGCGCCCCTTCGGGGGCGCCCCCTCGGGGCGCTTTAGTCGATCGGGGGCTGTTCGCGGCGGGTGGGGGCGGATGGACCGCCTGAACCGCCGCTCAGGGGGCCGAAGTTGCCCAGGGCGCCGCCGAGGCCCTTGAGGGCGTCGCCGATCTCGCTGGGGACGATCCAGAGCTTGTTCGCGTCGCCCTCGGCGATCTTGGGGAGCATCTGGAGGTACTGGTAGGAGAGGAGCTTCTGGTCCGGGTCGCCGGCGTGGATGGACTCGAAGACCGTACGGATCGCCTGGGCCTCGCCCTCCGCGCGCAGGGCCGCGGCCTTGGCCTCACCTTCGGCGCGCAGGATCGCGGACTGCTTCTCACCCTCGGCGCGCAGGATCTCCGACTGCCGTACACCTTCGGCCTGGAGGATCGCGGCGCGCTTGTCGCGGTCGGCGCGCATCTGCTTCTCCATCGAGTCCTGGATGGAGGTCGGCGGCTCGATCGCCTTCAGCTCGACGCGGTTGACGCGGATGCCCCACTTGCCGGTGGCCTCGTCGAGGACGCCTCGCAGGGCCGCGTTGATCTCCTCGCGGGAGGTCAGGGTCCGCTCCAGGTCCATGCCACCGATGATGTTGCGCAGGGTGGTGACGGTGAGCTGCTCGATCGCCTGGATGTAGCTGGCGACCTCGTAGGTGGCGGCCCTGGCGTCGGTCACCTGGTAGTAGATGACCGTGTCGATGTTGACCACCAGGTTGTCCTGGGTGATCACCGGCTGGGGCGGGAAGGGGACGACCTGTTCACGGAGGTCGATGCGGTTGCGGATCGAGTCGATGAACGGGACGACGATGTTCAGGCCGGCGTTGAGCGTGCGGGTGTAGCGGCCGAAGCGCTCGACGATGGCGGCGCTGGCCTGTGGGATGACCTGGATGGTCTTGATCAGGGCGATGAATACCAGCACCACCAGAATGATCAGGACGATGATGATTGGTTGCATCGTGGCTCCCCGTACCCTTCATGCCTCGGCGTCTGTCCGCGGGATCCCGAGAATCCGCGAGACCTCAAAGATCTTGCTGGTCGAGTCTGTCAGACCGCCGCACGGCCCGTGGGGCATTCACAGGACGATGGCCGTCGCTCCGTCGATCTCGACCACGTCCACCTCCTGGCCCGCCTCGTAGGCGCGGTCCGGGTCGAGTGCGCGCGCCGACCAGATCTCCCCCGCCAGCTTGATGCGGCCGCCGGAGGCGTCGACCCGTTCGAGGACCAGTGCCGACCTGCCCTTCAACGCGTCGACTCCGGTGGCCAGTTCGGGCCGCTGTGCCCGGTGCCGGCTCGCGATGGGGCGTACGACCGCGATGAGCGCGACCGAAACCGCGGCGAAGACGACGACCTGAAGGACCGTGTCACCGCCGAGGCTCGCGGTCACGGCGGCCGCGACGGCGCCCACGGCGAGCATGCCGAGCTCCGGCATCGCGGTCAGTACGAGCGGGATTCCGAGCGCGGCGGCGCCGATCAGCCACCACACCCATGCGTCGATGTCCACGTGGTCATCGTAGGACCGGGGGTCCCTTCCGGGACAGGGCGCGATCAGTCGGGCCGGGGCACGCCCCACAGGCTCTCAGGAGAGGGGAAGCCCGGTGGCGGTCCAGCGGTCGTTCCTCTGCTCGACGACGAGCGGGAGGCCGAAGCAGAGGGAGAGGTTGCGGGAGGTGAGTTCGAGCTCCAGCGGGCCCGCGGCGAGGATCTTGCCCTGACGGATCATCAGGACGTGTGTGAAGCCGGGGGCGATCTCCTCGACGTGGTGCGTGACCATGATCATCGACGGGGCGATGGGGTCGCGGGCGAGGCGGCCGAGGCGGCGTACGAGGTCTTCGCGGCCGCCGAGGTCGAGGCCCGCGGCGGGCTCGTCGAGGAGCAGCAGCTCGGGGTCGGTCATCAGGGCGCGGGCGATCAGGGTGCGCTTGCGCTCGCCCTCGGAGAGGGTGCCGAACCTGCGGTCGAGGTAGTCGCTCATGCCGAGGCGGTCGAGGAAGGCGCGGGCGCGCAGCTCGTCGACGTCCTCGTAGTTCTCGTGCCAGCCCGCGGTCATGCCGTACGCGGCGGTGAGCACCGTCTGCAGGACGGTCTGGCGCTTGGGCAGCTTGTCCGCCATGGCGATGCCCGCGACACCGATGCGGGGGCGCAGCTCGAAGACGTCGGTGCCGGGCTTGCCGAGGGTCTCGCCGAGGATGGTGGCGGTGCCGGTGCTCGGGAAGAGGTAACTGGACGCGACGTTGAGGAGGGTGGTCTTGCCCGCGCCGTTCGGTCCGAGGATGACCCAGCGCTCCCCCTCCTTGACCGACCAGGAGACCTGGTCCACCAGAGCCCGGCCCTCGCGGACCACAGATACGTCCTCAAGCTCCAGTACATCGCTCATGAGCGCGCTGTCTCCCATTGCAGTCTCGGTCGTCGCTCGCGTCGGTGGACGCGGCCCCCGGATAAAACCTACGCCACCGGCCGGGCGTTCCTGTCGTGAGCCCGGTCCTTAGGCTGTGTGCATGCTCTCGGAACCACGCTCAGGACGTCTGGCCGCATGGGGAAACGCCCTATTGGCCGGAGTTGTTTCCCCGGATGACGCGGTGCTCGCGATGGTCGGCGACGACGCGGTGCACCGGGTCGAAGGCCTGCCCGGCGAGTCGGGCCCGGTCGGTCTGACGCTCGCGATGGGGCGCCTGCGGGCGCTCGGGGTGAGAGGTCTGCGGGTGGCGCTGCCCGCGCCGGGGCATCCGCTCGGGCTGAGCGGGCCGCCCGAGTTCAACGCGCGCGCCCTGGAGGCGGAGGAGGCGGTCGTCGCGTTCGGGGCGCCGTACGGCCTTGTGCCCGAGGTGTACGAGGCGGGGCCCGAGGGCGACGTACATGTGGAGGTCCGCTGGCACTGTCTGGCGGTCCGTGAGGCGCCGCCCGCCGATGTGCCCTCGCTCGGCGAGGCGGAGCGCGAGCTGGCGGAGGCGCTGCGGGAGGCGACGCAGGTGCTGTCCCGGCTGGACGTCGCGGGGTCGGGGCCGGTCGCGGAGGCCGCGCTCGAGGCGTACCGGGCGCGCGCGGAGGCGGGCCGCGAGGTGCTCGCTCCCGGGTATCCGCCGCGTGCGGTACGGGTGTTGGAGCTGGCGCAGCGGGTGGGTCTGCTGATCTCGCTGGCGTACGAGAACGGCCACGGCGGCGCTGTGAGCGCCTCGGAGATGGCCGCGCGGGGCCTGGCGCTGCGGCCGGTGGAGCGGACGGCCAGGCGGGCGCAGGTGGCGGCCTACAACGCGTACGTGGAGGAGCGGGAGAGGAACTGAGGGGCGGGAGGCACTGAGGGGCCCGGCGTCCGGCATGGGAAGGCCCCGCGGGCCGGTTGGTCCGCGGGGCCTGCTGTGCCCGGGGGGCGGCGTGTCAGTGGTTCACCGAGGCGTTGCCGAAGACGGGGTTGAGGGCGCCGATCACGGTGACGCTGTTGCCCGTGGCGTTGACGGGGACGTGGACCGGTACCTGGACGAGGTTGCCCGAGGCGACGCCCGGGGAGTTCGCGGCGGTGCCCTGGGCCTGGGCGTCCGAGGTGGCGGACGCGGCTCCGGCGGAGGCACCCGCGGCGAGTCCGGCGGTGGCGACGGCGAGGGCGGCCTTCTTGGCGATGCTGTTCATGGGGAGTGCTCCTCCTGCTGGCATGGGCGACCCCGGGTGCGGGGTCGAGGGACGTGCGGCGCGGTGTGGATCGCGGAGAACGGGGGCCGGCCCTTTCGACGGATGCGTCGCGGGCGACGGATGCGTCGCGGGCCGGTCACCGCGGAACCGGCCGCGCGGGCGCGGCCGGTGGATCGCGTGGGTGCGATCAGACGTTCTCGCAGGAGTTCCCGAACGTCGGGTTCAGAGCGCCGATGACGGTGATGCTGTCGCCGCACACGTTCACCGGGACGTGGACCGGGGCCTGAACCAGGTTGCCGGAGACGACGCCCGGGGAGTTCTTGGCGGCGCCCTGGGCGTCCGCGCCGCCGTGGGCGGAGGCCATGCCAGCGCCGGCCGCGACCAGACCACCGGCCATCATCGTGACGGCAGCGGCCTTCTTCAGGTTCTTCACTTCTGGACCCTCCTAGCGGTCGCCGCGACCAGCCGTCGCGGCGTGCCCTGGAGAACGCCGCGGCGGCGTCCAGGTTGCGCCATCCGGGTGACACTCACACGACGGTATGAATCTCATCCCGGAACGGGACGGTCCGCTATCAGCCGGCCATGCCGTGGCGTACGGCCCAGAGCGCGGCCTGGGTGCGGTCGGCGAGGTCCAGCTTCATCAGGATGTTCGAGACGTGTGTCTTGACGGTCTTCTCGGAGAGGACGAGGGCGCGGGCGATCTCGCGGTTGGAGCGGCCGTCGGCGATGAGGCCGAGGACCTCCCGCTCGCGCTCGGTCAGTGAGCCGCCTCGGCCCTGGCCGCCCTGCGCCTCCTCCTGGGAGAGGAGCGCGCCCGCCACCTCGGGCTGGAGCAGGACGTGTCCCGCGTGCACCGAGCGGATGGCGCCGGCGAGGGCGTCCGGGTCGATGTCCTTGTAGACGTACCCCGCGGCGCCGGCGCGCAGGGCCGGGACGACCGTGCGCTGCTCGGTGAAGCTGGTGACGATGAGCACGCGCGCGGGGTTGGCCAGCTCGCGGAGTTTGCGCAGCGCGTCGACGCCGTCCATGCCGGGCATCTTGACGTCCATCAGGACGACGTCCGGCCGCAGCTCCTCGGCCCGTGCCACTCCTTCGGCGCCGTCGGACGCCTCGCCGACGACCTCGATGTCGTCCTGTACCTCCAGGAACGTCCGCAGGCCGCGGCGGACCACCTGGTGGTCGTCGACCAGCAGCACCCGGATCCCGGTCTTCGCGTCGAGCACGGCGTCAGCCACCGGGGACCTCCATCTCGATCGTCGTGCCCTTGCCGGGCTCCGATTCCACGGTCAGCTGTCCGCCGACCCCGCTCGCCCGGTCCCGCATAGAGACCAGACCCAGGTGCCGCCCCGCGCTGCGTATGGCCTTCGGGTCGAAGCCCGTGCCGTCGTCGGTGACGCGCAGGACGGCTCCGGCGCCCCGCTTGTCGAGGAGCACGGTGACCCGCTCGGCCCCGGAGTGGCGCAGGGCGTTGTGCAGGGCCTCCTGGGCGACCCGGAGCATGGCCTCCTCCTGGGAGGCGGGCAGCGCGCGTACGCCGTTGCTCTCGAAGGTGACCTGGGCGGAGTGCGCGCGGTGCAGCACCTGCGTGTGCGTGCGCAGGGTGGCCACAAGGCCGTCCTCGTCCAGGGCCGCGGGGCGCAGCTCGACGACGGCGGCGCGCAGCTCGTCCGCCGCCTCGGCCGCGAGGGCGGCGACCTGGTGCAGCTCGCCCTTGGCGCGGGAGGGGTCGCGGTCGACCAGGGCGGCGGCGGCCTGGGCGGTCAGGCGCAGTGAGAAGAGCTTCTGGCTGACGGCGTCGTGCAGCTCGTGGGCGAGGCGCGAGCGCTCCTCGGCGATGGTCAGCTCGCGGCTCCGCTCGTACAGCCGGGCGTTGGTGAGGGCGATCGCGGCGTGCTGGGCGAGGAGGGCGAGCAGCTCCTCGTCGTCCGCGGTGAAACCGCAGCCGCCCTGGGGCTTGGGGCACTTCTTGTTGGCGAGGAAGAGCGCGCCGAGGGTCTCGTCGCCGTACCGGATCGGGAGGCCGAGGAAGTCGGACATGTCGGGGTGGGCTGAGGGCCAGCCCTCGAAGCGGGGGTCCTCGCGCACGTCCCCAAGGCGCTCGGGCTCGGCCTTCTGGAGCATGGCGGCGAGGATGCCGTGCTGGCGGGGCAGGGGGCCGATGGCCTTCCACTGCTCCTCGCTGACGCCGTCGACGACGAACTGGGCGAAGCCGCCGTGGTCGTCGGGGACCCCGAGCGCGGCGTACTCCGCGTCGAGCAGCTCGCGGGCGGAGGCGACGATCGTCTTGAGGACGTCGCGCACCTCCAGGTGCCTGCTCATGGCGAG
Source organism: Streptomyces anatolicus (assembly GCF_019400875.1). Classification (NCBI taxonomy): domain Bacteria; kingdom Bacillati; phylum Actinomycetota; class Actinomycetes; order Kitasatosporales; family Streptomycetaceae; genus Streptomyces; species Streptomyces anatolicus. The sequence continues at coordinate 9,433 of NZ_WMBF01000155.1, forward strand.
GAGCGCGGCGCTCACCGCGTCCAGGCCCGATCGGGGTCCTTGGCTCATGGGCGACACCGTACCGGCGGGGTGTGACAGTACGTATCCGCCCTGTGGAGGCCCCTGTCTGGGCCCCGAGGCCTAGGTCCAGCGTCCGACTCTCACCTAGCGCATTGCTGGGGCAACTCCTGGTGAGACTGTTACGTGACCGATGTGAGCCCGCGCATAGGACGCACATCACGTACGAAGGTCCCTAGTGGTTAAGTAAACCCTTATGGGGACGGGGATGCGGGGTCATATGGGTCCGGTGCGCACCCCCTGATCCACTATGCCGGGTCGTATGTCACTGCTTTGCCACAGATTTTTGCGCCCGCTAAGAATTGCTCCCGTCGCTCGGCGCCGCGGTTATCCCACCGCGGCGCTTGTGCCGGAGCAGCTACTGTCCCCCACCGGACGAGAGCGACCTTTCCGCTTATTCGAAGAGGTCCGTTTCGCATGTCCAAGCACAGCACCCCTGGTCATAGTCGCGCCGAGCTGACCAAGACCCAGAAGTTCTCGATCGCCGGAGTCGCCACGCTCGGCGCCGCCGCCCTCGCCTTCTCCCTCGTGCCGGGCAGCTCCGAGGCCACCGCCCAGGCCACCGACGTCTCCCCCGTCGCCTTCGCCGCCCCCGCGAGCGCGCAGCAGGCGGTGCACGCCGGTATTGCCAAGCAGCACTCGAACGCCGACAAGCAGGCGAAGGACGCCGCCGCGAAGGCCGCCGCCGACAAGCGGGCCGCCGACGAGGCCGCCGCGAAGAAGAAGGCCGAGGACGAGCGCAAGGCGAAGGAGACGGCGAGCCGCGCCGCCGCCCGCAAGCCCGTCTACGCCAACAACCTCGACGGCTGGATCCGCCAGTCCCTGGACATCATGAAGGCCAAGGGCATCCCCGGTTCCTACGAGGGCCTGCACCGCAACATCCTCCGTGAGTCCTCGGGCAACCCGAACGCCGTCAACGGCTGGGACATCAACGCGATCAACGGCACCCCGTCGATCGGCCTGCTCCAGGTCATCAAGCCGACGTTCGACGCGTACCACGTCGAGGGCACCTCGACGAACATCTACGACCCCGTCGCCAACATCACGGCCGCCGCCAACTACGCGGCCGACCGGTACGGCTCGATGGACAACGTGAACGGCGCCTACTGAGCCTTGATCGCCTGATCAACGGACCTCTTCAGCCGAAGACGAGGCCCACGGACGCCGAAGGGCGGCACCCCGCGCGGGGTGCCGCCCTTCTCGTACGTCATGGCGCGCTTACTTGCGCATGACCTCCGGCTCGTGCCGGCGCAGCAGGCGCGCGACCGCGAAGCCGCAGATGACGCCGAGCGCGAGCAGAACCGTGATGTTGATGCCCCACTGTCCGGCCGAGTGCTCCCAGAGCGGGTCCAGGTCGGTGGGGTTCTTCGCGTCCCACGGCGGCATGAGGTGCGCGAGGTCGAGCGTGGAGCCCGCGCCCGCGATGGCCCAGCGGGACGGCATCAGCCAGGCGAACTGTTCCAGGCCGGGCGAGCCGTAGACCTGGAAGAGGACGCCGGTGAACACGACCTGGACGATGGCGAACATGACCAGGAGCGGCATGGTCTTCTCGGCGGTCTTCACCAGCGAGGAGATGACGAGGCCGAACATCATCGAGGTGAAGCCGAGCGCGATGATCGTCAGGCAGATCTCGACGGCCGGGGGCATGAGCAGGCCCTCTTCCGGCAGCTCGCGCGGGGCGAAGCCGATGGCGCAGATGATGACGCCCTGGAAGGCCGTGATCACGCCGAGGACGATGACCTTCGACATCAGGTACGCCGAGCGGGAGAGGCCGGTGGCGCGCTCCCGTTCGTAGATGACCCGTTCCTTGATCAGCTCACGTACGGAGTTGGCCGCGCCGGAGAAGCACATGCCGACCGCGAGGATCAGCATGATCGTGCCGGCGTCGCCGTTGAACTTGGACGGCGGTTTGGGCGGGGCGAGGCCGAAGTCGGCCGGGATGACGACGCTGACGATGCCGAGGACCGCGGGCAGGATCACCATCAGGCCGAGGAAGCCCTTGTCGGAGGCGATCACCGAGGTGTAGCGGCGGATCAGGGTCCACAGCTGTGAGCCCCAGCCCTGCGGCTTGGGCGGCTTGACCGCCTGCGGGGGCGGCATCGGTACGGACTGCGCGGCGACGGCGTCGATGTCCGCGGCGTACATCTGGTAGTGCTGCGAGCCCTTCCAGCGGCCGGCCCAGTCGTAGTCGCGGTAGTTCTCGAAGGCGGAGAAGACGTCGGCCCAGGTGCTGTAGCCGAAGAAGTTGAGGGCTTCCTCCGGCGGGCCGAAGTACGCTACCGAGCCGCCCGGCGCCATGACGAGGAGCTTGTCGCAGATCGCCAGCTCGGCGACGGAGTGCGTGACGACGAGGACCGTACGGCCGTCGTCGGCGAGGCCGCGCAGCAGCTGCATGACGTCGCGGTCCATGCCCGGGTCGAGGCCGGACGTCGGCTCGTCCAGGAAGATCAGCGACGGCTTGGTCAGCAGCTCAAGGGCGACCGACACGCGCTTGCGCTGGCCACCGGAGAGGGAGGTGACCTTCTTCTCCTTGTGGATGTCCAGCTTCAGCTCGCGCAGCACCTCGCCTATGCGGGCGTCGCGCTCGGCCTCCGTGGTGTCGGCCGGGAAGCGCAGCTTGGCCGCGTACTTCAGGGCCTTCTTGACGGTCAGCTCCTTGTGCAGGATGTCGTCCTGCGGGACCAGACCGATGCGCTGGCGCAGCTCGGCGAACTGCTTGTAGAGGTTGCGGTTGTCGTAGAGGACGTCGCCCTGGTTGGCGGGCCGGTAGCCGGTGAGCGCCTTGAGCAGGGTGGACTTTCCGGAACCGGAGGGGCCGATGACCGCGATGAGCGACTTCTCCGGGACGCCGAAGGAGACGTCCTTGAGGATCTGCTTGCCGCCGTCGACGGTGACCGTGAGGTGGCGGGCCGAGAAGGAGACGTCACCGGTGTCGACGAACTCCTCGAGCTGCCCGCCGACCAGGCGGAACGTCGAGTGGCCGACGCCGACGATGTCGTTCGGGCCGATCAGGACCGTCGAGGACTTCGCGATCGGCTGGCCGTTGACGTACGTGCCGTTGTGCGAGCCGAGGTCGTGGATCTCGAAGCGGCCGTCGGGCGTCGCCGTGAACTCGGCGTGGTGGCGCGAGACCTGGAGGTCGGAGACGACCAGCTCGTTCTCCAGGGCGCGGCCGATGCGCATCTTGCGGCCGAGCGCGAGCTGGTGGAACGTCGTCGGGCTGCGGTCGCCGTAGACCGGCGGGGCCCCCGCGGCGCCGCCGGAACCGGGCGTTTTCTGTACGTGCTGCTGGGCTGGGGCGCCACCTTGTTGCTGCGGCACGTGGGGTTGCTGGTGCTGCTGCTGTTGCTGCTGGGGTGGCTGGTGGTGCTGGGGCGGCACGTGCGGCTGCGGCTGCTGCTGGTGCTGGGGCGGCTGCTGCTGGTGCTGCCAGCCCTGCTGCTGTGGCTGCGGCTGGTACGGGGCCTGCTGCTGGGCCCAGCCTGGCGCCTCCGGCTGGGGCGTGTGCTGGGGCGCGGCGGCCTGCTGCGGTGCGGCGGCCTGCTGTTGCGGCGCGGATACGGCCGCGGCGGCCGCACCGCTCAGATTCAGCCGCGGACCGTCGGTCGCGTTGCCGAGATGGACGGCCGAGCCCGGGCCGATCTCCATCTGGTGGATCCGCTGGCCCTGCACGAAGGTGCCATTGGTGCTTCCGTGGTCCTCAATGACCCAACTGCGCCCGCTCCAGCTGATCGTGGCGTGCCGCCAGGAGACCCTGGCGTCGTCGAGCGCGATATCTCCCTGCGGATCACGTCCGAGGGTGTATGGCCTGGAGGCATCGAGCGTCCAGGTCCTTCCATTCAATTCCAGTACGAGTTCCGGCACTCCATGCCCCACTGAGTTGTCCCCCGAGCTAGCCCCCAAGTGGGGAGTCTAGGGATGTCGAACATCGGGAGGAACTATTTCAGGCGGAGGCCTCTGACCGAAAGTCGGGCCTTGTGAAGACTGCGTACGGGCCCTCATGGTTGCCCCGTTGACGGGGAAGAAATCGCCCCGGAGAGTAGTAAGCACCCATCACGGCCATTACGCGCAGGAGATGCGTGAATGGATATGTATCGCGTGAAACGTGAGCACCGTGGTGAGAGGGCGACGACGCACCGCGGTTCGGGGGTCCTGATGCAGGCCTGCGCAGATGTACGTGAAGGCCGGGGCGGGCGGTGGGG
>NZ_WMBF01000156.1:0-13664 GCF_019400875.1 Streptomyces anatolicus
CGTCAGGCCGCTTCCGGCCACCAGGCCGAGGAGGCAGAGATACCTCATCCCGGACTGGACGAGGGAGGGGGAGGTCACGTGCACGTCAGCTCCTCATGAGGTCAAAGAGACGTGGAGGAGGCTCGCACGAGGGACGGCCGGTGCCACTCAACCGATCCGATCATCCATACGAAGAACACCGCAAAGGACGAGTCGTCCGCACCGCCCGGCGCGACCGGGGCCGTCCGGCGCATCCGGTGCATCAGGGGCGCCGGACGCGTCCCGGGCGTCGGGGGCGGCGTCGACCGGGTTCGCCGCGAGGGATGGCGGGGCGGTGTGCGCTCCGCCAGGATGGCCCCCCTCAGAGGGCGTCCGTGAGCGGAGGCAGCGCGATGGGATCACACGCGGTGGCGGGACGGCGCAGACCGATCGTGCTCGGTGCGCTCGGCGCGACGCTGCTCGCCGCCCTGCTGTCCCTCCCGGGCGCGGGCGGCGCCCCGCTCTCCGCCGACGCCTGCCGTGACGCGGGCGCCTCGCTGCCGCGCGGTGACTGCGGGCCGTTCTGGCAGGTCCTGGCCGAGGACTTCAACGGCGACCGGGTGCCGCTCGGCTCCTTCAGCGGCTGCGACCACCACGCCGACACCTCCGCCGCGTACTGCGCGGGGCTGAAGGGCTCCTACCGCGACAACTGGTGGGCTTACCCGACCGGTTGGCGGGACACTGCCAACGACCGGCGCCGAGAGGTCGTCGGTGTCTACCACCCCGAGGACACCGTCAGCGTGGGCCCTGCGGAGAACGGCGACGGCCGGATGAGCGTCCGGATGTGGCGGCCCGCCGACGGAGGGCCCGTGCACGCCGCGGCGGTCGTACCACGTGCCGTCATGCAGATGAAGTACGGCAAGTACAGCGCCCGCATCAAGGTGACCAAGCCGGCCCCCGGCTACAAGTCGGCCTGGCTGCACTACGGCGGCGGCTGCGAGATGGACCACCCCGAGGGCGAGTGGACCGGGTCGCTCAGCGCCTTCCACCACCCCTGCGGCGGCGGCGAGCAGGGCTCGTTCCACGGCGCCGACGACTGGACCGAATGGCACACCGTGTCGACCGAGTGGACCCCCGGCCACGTGCGCTTCTTCGTCGACGGCCGGGAGATAGGACACGACACGAGGAACGTGCCGGACAAGCCCCTGTCCTGGGTGCTCCAGAACGAGAGCGCGCTTGAGGGGCCCGGGGCGGCGCCCGGCAGCAGCGCGCGGCTGGAGATCACGTGGGTCGCGGCCTACGCGTACGGCTGGAAGTGAACTCCCGTACAACCCTTGTGACCCATGCCGTGTCGAACAGGGCGCCGGACAAGGAACGGGCCCTTTCCGGACACCCCCCGCGCCAGCCCGGCCACCTTCCTTCACAGGAGCCGCTCGTGCGCAAGAACCGTTCGGCCGCCCTCGCCGCGGCATCGTTCCTTCTGCTGACCGGGGCCGGCATCGCCACCGCCCCCGCCGCCCACGCCGGCACCCCTGGGGGTACGCACGCCGACGACCGCAACAGCGACTTCAACGGCGACGGATACGAGGACGTGCTGGTCGGCGCCCCGGGCGCCACCGTGAGCGGCCACAAGGGCGCGGGACTCGTCACGGTCCAGTACGGCTCGACCAGAGGCATCGGCACCAGCAACGCCGCCCGCTTCAGCCAGTCCACGTCCGGGGTCGCGGGCGCCGCCGAGGCGGGCGACGGCTTCGGCAAGGCGGTCGCCACGGGCGACCTGGACGGCGACGGCTACGACGACGCGGTCATCGGCATCCCCGGTGAGGACATCGACGACCAGGCGGACGCCGGTGGCGTCGCGATCCTGTGGGGCTCGAAGGCCGGGCTCACCGGCTCGGCGAGCGACTGGCTGCAGAGCCAGGAGCCCACCAAGGGCGAGCAGTTCGGCCTGGGCCTCGCCGCGGCGCACCTCACCGGCGACACGCCGGGCGACGTGCTCGCCGTACTGGACCGCGACGACCTGGAGCTGTTCGCGTACGACGCGTCGCCGCAGCCCGGGCAGGCACCGCTGCGCCGCCAGGACACCCAGCGGCTCTCCGCCGCCGCGGAGGAGCGGCACATCCTGCCGAAGTCCCTCACCACCGGCGACTACGACGACAACGGCTACGCGGACCTCGTCGTCTCCGGCGTGACCGTGGGCCCGGAGGAGCCGGGCCACGGGTGGTCCATGCACTTCGCGGGCGGCGCCGAAGGGCTCACGTACAAGGGCGACCTGCGCGGCGGCCCCGCGGCCGCGTCCGGCGACATCAACAACGACGGCTACGACGACCTGGTGACCGGCGAGCCCGCCTCCCCGGACGACGGGGGCGAGACCATGACCGGCGGCCTGGTCGGCGTGCGCTACGGCACCGCGGACGGCCTCGGTGAGGAGGCCAAGTGGTGGACGCAGGGCTCGGCGGGCGTCCCCGGCAACCCCGAGCGCGGTGACGGCTGGGGCGCCGACCTGTCCGTCGCGGACACCAACGGCGACGGCTACGCGGACGTGGCGATCGGCGCGCCCGGCGAGGACATCGGAACCGTCGCCGACGCGGGCGCGGTGTGGGTGCTGCGCGGCTCGGAGAACGGCGTGACGGCGACCGGCGCCAAGTCGTTCGACCAGGACTCCGCGGACATCCCGGGCGTGCCCGAGAAGGGTGACAAGTGGGGCGCCCAGGTGCGGCTCTCCGACCCGAACAACGACGGCCGCTTCGGCCTCCTGGCGGCCGCGCCCGGTGAGAACGCCGGGGACGGCATCGTGTGGGTCCTCTCGGCCGGCACGGGCGGCGTCACCGCGTCGGGGTCCTGGACCTACGGCGGGGCGTCGCTGGGCGCGCCGGGCACGGGGGCGGCGTTCGGCGCGGCGATCGACGAGTGAGCGGGGCCTTTCAGGCCGTCTGAGCGCGGCCTGAAACCCCTTCCGGAACGCGGTCGTGAGCGGGTGTCTCCGTATGATCACGCTGATATCACAGTGAGATGGAACGGTGATCGCACCACGCGCTCACGACTGCGTTCGGAGGCTGAACAGGCATGACAGAGAGCCGAGTTGTCATCGTCACAGGCGGCGGGACCGGCATCGGGGCCGCCACCGCCCGCCAACTGCGGGCGGCCGGGCACCACGTGGTGGTCTCGGGCCGCCGCCCCGAACCGCTGCGCCGCGTCGCCGAGGAGACCGGCGCGCTGGCCCATCCCGCCGACGCGGGCGACCCGGCGGCCGTCGCCGGTCTGGTCGAGGCGGCCGTGGAGGCGTACGGGCGCATCGACGGGCTCGTGCTCAACGCCGGGGTAGGGCGCAGCGGCGCGGTCGGCGACATCGCCGACGAGGACTGGGAGTTGGTGATGCGCACCAACCTCACCGGCCCCTTCCTGCTCCTGCGGGCCGCGCTGCCCCATCTGCTGGCGGCGCGCGGCTCGGTCGTCGCCGTCGCCTCGGTCGCGGCGCTGCGCAACGGCGTGGCGAACGCGGCGTACGCCACATCGAAGGCGGCGCTCCTCCAGCTGTGCCGCTCCGTCGCCGTCGACTACGGCAAGGACGGGCTGCGTGCCAACACGGTCTGTCCCAGCTGGGTGCGGACCGAGATGGCCGACCGGCGGATGACGCGGTTCGCCGAGGAGGCCGGGCTCGGGGACGGCGGGAGCGACGCGGCGTACGAGGAGGCGGCGCGGTTGATCCCCGCCGGTCGGCCGGGGCAGCCGGAGGAGGTGGCCGAGGCGATCACGTGGCTGCTCTCGCCCGCCGCGTCGTTCGTCAACGGGGCGGCGCTGACCGTGGACGGCGGGGTGACGGCGATCGACCCCGGAACGGTCGCCTTCGACTTCAGCATCACACCGCGCGGCTAGCCGACGCGTGGGCGGCTGAGGCCCGGAGCGTTTGGCGCGAATCCGGACCAGGTGGGCACGGCGAGCAGGAGGCCGTGCCCACCAGTCATGGGCCGGTACGGCGCTTGGTTCAGGCTAACTGCCGTCGCTCCAGCGGGAGTTACCTGTTGAATTTTCGACCGACCCCGATGTGAAGGGCGCATGAACCGGGGGCGAATATCGTCGTTTTGCTCCACAAGGCGCCCAAATCAATTGTTGACAGCGCGAGTTGGTCTAGTCCATTTTGGTGGTACGCAAGTTCGACGAGGGGCGGAGGTGACAGGCGCCGCCGCGCCCGCCTTCAGCAGAGCCCGAACCTTGGAGCCCCCATGGCAGCGTCCGACCGCTACCTCCATCGAGCCCCCTCCGCCGTCCCGTACTTCAGCGCCGACGGCGAGACCTATCTGGCGCAGACACAGCTGCGGGACCTGACCAAGCGGCAGCCGCTCAAGGTGCTGTCCGAGGCGGACTTCGCCTTCTGGCAGACGTACGGCTACGTCGTCGTGAAGCAGGCGATCCCCGCCGAGTCGGCGAAGAACCTGCTCGACTTCGCCTGGGAGTTCCAGGGGCTCGACCGGGGCCGCCCCGAGACCTGGTACGAGGAGCGGGAGTTCCGCTCCGACCTCGACCGCGAACTGCACGTCTACGGCTTCGTCGAGGCCTACCACCACCAGCTCATCTGGGACAGCCGCCAGACCCAGCGGGTGTACGACGCGTTCACCGACGTATGGGACTGCGACGAGCTGTGGGTGACCCTGGACCGGCTCAACCTCAACCCGCCCAACGTCAAGAACCGCTCCCGCTCCCTGATCGCCCCCACCGAGCGCGGATTCGACATCAACCTCCACTGGGACGTCGACACCACCCTCGGCGTGCTGCCCCAGCGCGTGCAGGGCATCATCGCCCTGGACGACACCCGGCACGAGCACGGCGGCTTCCAGTGCTGCCCCGAGCTGTTCCGCCGCTTCGACCGGTGGAAGGCGCTCCAGCCGGACGACCGCGACCCGATACGCCCCGCGATCGACCAGGACGACATGCCCGTCATCCGGCCCGAACTGCAAGCCGGTGACCTGCTGATCTGGAACGGCCTGCTCGCGCACGGCGTGGCACCCAACACCTCCGCGGACGGCGTGCGCGCCGTCCAGTACCTGTCGATGATGCCCGCGCTCGAGACCCACGAGGAGCTGCGCCGCTCCCGCGTCGACTCCTGGCGCCACCTCTCCACCCCGGACTGGAACGCCACGCTCCTCGGCGACGCCCACAAGCACGAGTCGCTCCGCTACGGCACCGCCACGCTCAACGGCCTCGGCGAGAAGCTGCTCGGCCTCACGTCCTGGACCGGAGAGGACGCCGACGCCGCATGCGCCGCATCTGCCTGACCCTCCCCACCAACCGGGCCTGCCCCGAGACGATCGCGGCGATCGGCGGGGAAGCGGCCTACGCCGCCGCGCACTTCGACGTCGAGGTGCACCTGCTGATCCTCGACTCCTCCGACCCGGATACCTTCACCGCCCACGCCGGGGCCGTCCGCGCGCTCGGCGAGACCCCGCGCGTGATCACCCACCACCTCGACGAGGCACGGCAGCGCGACTTCCTGCGCCGGGTGATCGCCCGGGCCGAGGTCGCCAAGCCCGAGCTGATGCTGGAGCTGATGCTCCCGGCCAGGCTCTCCTACGGCGCCTGCACCAACCGTGCCTTCCTGATCGCGGCGGCGCTCGGCTGCGAGTCCGTGCACCGCAGGGATTCCGACAGCCGTTACCAGGTCGCCGACGGGCAGCCGGTCTTCCCCGTCCACCACGAGCTGACGTCGCTCGGCAAGCGGGCGGCCGACGCCGCGCGCGGACCCGTCGAGACCGCCCTCGACCAGCGGCACGCCGACAAGCGCGTCGCGATGGTCGGCAGTTCCTTCGTCGGGGAGCTGTCCGTGGACATCGGCGAGATACGCGACCTCGACCCCGAGGTCTACTACGACGTGGTCAGCCTCTGGGCGCCCGGCCACTGGTCGGACGAGCAGAAGCGGGAACTCGTCGACGACTCCTTCCGCGGAGCGGGCACGGAGGCTTTCACGGGCGACCACGCCACGCTGACCCTGGTCGACCCGATGCGCGTGGACATGTGCAACATCAGCTTCCACGGCGTGCACGAACGCGTACCGCTGCCGCCCGCCACCGACACCATCGGCAGCGACTACTTCCTCATCCACCTGGTCCACGACGCCGCACTCCCCGGCGTCCTGCACAACCGCGACATCGTCAACTTCTACACCCCCGAACGCAGAACGGACGCGGGCTTCATCGCGTACCAGACGCGCTTCGTCAAGTTCTTCCTCTCGATGCTCTACTTCAACGAGGTCTACGACCGGATGGCCGAGGCCGGTGACGCCCTCCTCGACGAGAGCGGCCAGGTCCGCGGCTCCGCCATCAGCGCCCTCGCCCGGCGCAGCGCCACGCTCGACCGCACCGAGAACGTCCAGCGCCTGGACCGCGTCGACGCCGCCTACCGCAGACTCGGCGGCAGATACGCGCGGTTCGCCGACGTCCTCGCCACCCGTCGCGAACGCCTCCTGGACGAGGCGCGCCGCGACATCGAGGACTTCGCGCTGCTGACCGAGGCCTGGGAGCCCCTGGTGCGGGCGAGCAAGGACACCGGTCCGCACCTGCCCGCGGCCGCCGAGGCGGGACGGCCCACTTGAGCGCCACGATGACGCACGAGACCGCACCGCTGTTCGACGCCCTGGCGAACGCCGCCGAGGACCAGATCGTCTTCGACCTCCCCGGCATCGAGGAGCGCTACGACACGCTCCGCCGCGAACTGCCCGGCGTCGCCGTCCGCTTCGCGATGAAGGCCTGCCCGGTCGACGAGGTCCTCGCCCGCCTGGCCGAGCGGGGCTGCGGCGTCGACGCGGCGAGCCCCCACGAGGTGGAGCAGGCGCTGCGCGCCGGGGTGCCGCTCGCCAGGATGCACTACGGCAACACCGTCAAGTCCGACGCCCACATCGCCGACGCGTACCGCCTCGGCCTCAGGGACTTCGCGACCGACAGCCTGGAGGACGTCACCGCCCTCGCCGAACACGCCTCGGGCGCGCGGGTGTTCTGCCGGTTGGCGACAAGCGGCGACGGAGCGCTCTGGGGACTCAGCCACAAATACGGATGTACGCCCGACGACGCCGTCGCCGTGCTGGACAGAGCCCGCGAGCTGGGGCTGACCCCCGCGGGCCTGTCCGTGCACGTCGGTTCCCAGCAGATGGCGGCCGACGCCTGGCGCGACGCCCTCGACCGCATCGCGGACGTCCTCGCCGCCCTCGCCCGGCGCGGCATCTCTCTCGACCACGTCAACCTCGGCGGCGGTCTGCCCGCCCTCGGCTACCGCGACCAGCGCGGCAGGCCCCTCGACCCGCCGTTGGACAAGATCTTCACGGTGATCCGCGAGGGCATGGCACGCCTGCGCGAGATCCGGGGCCACCGGCTCGGCTTCGTCATCGAGCCCGGCCGCTATCTCGTCGCCGACCAGGGCGCCATCCGCGCGCACGTCTCCCGGCTCGCCGCCCGGCGCGGCCCCGACGGCGAGCGTCAGTACTGGCTCTATCTGAGCTGCGGCAAGTTCAACGGCCTCTACGAGATGGACCAGGTGCAGTACCGTCTCGTCTTCCCCTCGCACCACGGCGCCGAGTCGGTCCCGGCCGTGGTGGCGGGCCCCACCTGCGACAGCGACGACGCCTTCTCGCACGAACACGGCCTGGTGCCGGTGCCCAAGGCGCTGGCCTCGGGCGACCCCGTGTGGGTGCTGTCCTGCGGCGCGTACGCGACCAGCTATATGACGCGGGGCTTCAACGGCTTCAGCCCGCTCCCGTACACCTGGATAGACGGCGGGGACACGTGAGCCACGATACGGAGGCGGGGAGCGTGAGCCACGAGATACGGATACGCCGCATCACCGCGGACGACTGGGACGGCGTCGACGCCCTCGAACACCGCGCCTACGACCCCCTCGGCCTGTCGGAGGGGCGGGCCGCCCTGGAGTCCAAGGCACTGGCGTCGCCGGACACCTGCTTCGCGCTGGACGTGGACGGGAGCCTCGCGGGCTATCTGCTGGCCCTGCCCTACCCGGAGTCCGCCTACCCACGGCTGCGCGGGACCGACGAGACGCCCGCGCTCACGTCGCGCAACCTGCATCTGCACGACATCGTCGTCGCGGAGGAACTGCGGCACCGAGGGCTCGCGCGGCTCCTCCTGAACCACCTCACCATGACGGCCCGTGCGCACGGCTACGAGCAGATCTCCCTGGTGGCCGTCGGCGGCAGCGAGACGTTCTGGTCGGCCCGTGGCTTCACCGCCGGCCAAGGGGCCCCGCCCCCCGCCGGATACGGCCCGACCGCCGTGTATATGTCCAGGGCGGTGCCGGCCGGGCCGGTACCGCGCAGAGAATCAGAGAAGTGGGCTGATGCGGGTGTTCCGCGTACGTGATCCTTTCCATCGGGGGCAGCTGGCGATCGCGGCCCTGTTCTGCTCGCTCGGCTTCCAGTACGCCACCTGGGCCTCCCGCATCCCCGCCCTCAAGAGCGACCTCGGCCTGAGCGCGGCGGAGGTCGGCGTGCTCCTGATGGCCGCGGGCGTCGGGGCCGCGGTGTCGTTCCCCCTGGTCGCGGCGCTGATGCGGCGCCTCGGCTCGCAGCGCCTCGCGCTCCTCTCGGCGCTCTGTCTGGCCCTGCTGCTGCCGGCCCTCGCCGCCGCGCCGAACTACCCCGTCGCGCTCCTCGTGATGTGCGTCGACGGCGTCCTCGTGGGCTGCCTCAACGTCGCCATGAACGCCCAAGGGGCCGCCCTCGAGACCAGGTTCGCGCGCAACGCCATGGCCCGGCTGCACGCGACGTTCAGCGGCGGCTCCCTGCTCGCCGCGCTCCTCGCCTCCGGCATGAACGCGCTGACCTCGGCGGTCGCCGTCCACTTCACCGCGGCCGCCGCGCTCCTGCTCCTGCTGGCGGCGTACGCGCGTACGGGTTTGCTGCCAGAGGATCAACTCCCCGAGCAGGAAGGCGAGAAGGCCCGTGGTGAGGCGGGGGAGAAGAGGGTCGGGAAGCGTGCCCGCAAGTGGACCCTGCCGTCCCGTATGACGCTGTGGATGTGCGTCGCGATGGCGTTCGGCACCGTGACCGAGGGCGCGATGAACGACTGGTCGGCGCTCTACCTGGAGGATGTCGCCGACGCCTCCGCCGAGTTGGCGCCCCTGGGCATCGCCGTCGTCTCCGGCATGATGGTCGTCGCCCGCCTCTTCGCCGACGGCTGGCGCAGCCGCTGGGGGGACGGCCGCGTCGTGGTGGCCGGCAGCGCGCTGGCGGGCGCGGGCCTGCTCCTCGCCCTGCTCAGCGGCGGCCTGATCCCCGCCCTGCTCGGCTTCGCCTGCGTGGGCCTCGGCATCGCAGCCGTTACCCCGTGCGTCTACGTGGCCGCGGCGGGACAGGGCTCGGACTCGCTCACGCTCGTCGCCGCCATGGGGACGACGGGTCTGCTGGCCGGGCCCCCGCTCATCGGCTTCATCGCCCACGCGAGCAGCCTCGTGTGGGGGTTCGCCGCGGTCGCCGCGTCGGCGCTCGTCGTCTCCGCGTGCGGTACGCGGATCAGGTGGACGCCCGCGGAGCAGCTGACCCGCACCTGACACCACTTGGCCGCGCTACCTGACACCACTTGGCCCCGCATCTGAGGCTACTTGAGGGTAGGCCTACCCGACCCCCTTGTTATACGGTCTGTCTAACAAGGGGGTCCAGGCGTGCCGCTGCGCGGGCGCCGCGGGCCCCGCCCTGACGTCCGAGTCAAGGAGCCGCAGCATGGCAGGCAGCACTGTCCGGCCGAGCGCACCACACGATTCCCCGGAGGGCGACATCGCCCGGCGGCTGCTCGACTCGGCCGCCGTCCTCGCGTACGACCCGGCCACCGAGGTCGACTGGGAGACCCCGCTGGACCGCGGCTTCCACGGCGCGAGCCCGGAGTGGAGCACGCTCTACGGCACCGCCTACTGGCAGGAACTGACCGAGGAGCAGCGCAGGGAACTGACCCGGCAGGAAGCCGCGTCGGTGGCGAGCACCGGTATCTGGTTCGAGATGATCCTCCAGCAGATGGTGCTGCGCGACGTCTACGCGAAGGACCCGACCAGCGCTGAGGTCCAGTGGGCGCTCACCGAGATCGCCGAGGAGTGCCGCCACTCGATCATGTTCGCGCGCGGCGCCGAGAAGCTGGGCGCGCCTCCTTACCGGCCGCACCGGTTCGCCGTCGAACTGGGCAGGGTCTTCAAATCGGTCGCCTTCGGGGAGGCCGCGTACGCGGCGATCCTCGTCGCCGAGGAGGTGCTCGACGTCATGCAGCGCGACTGGATGCGGGACGAGCGGGTCGTGCCGTTCGTCCGCACCATCAACAACATCCATGTCGTCGAGGAGTCCCGGCACATGAAGTTCGCCCGCGACCAGACGCGCAGGCGCCTCGCGGGCGCGGGCCGGGTACGCCGTCAGATCAACGCCCTCGTGATAGCCATCGCGTCGTACGTCATCGTCACCAGCATGGTGAACCGCGAGGTCTACGCGAACGCGGGGCTCGACGGCGAGCGCGCCCGCGCCGAGGCGAAGGCCAACGAACACCACAAGTCCATGATGCGCTCCAGCTGTTCGGGCCTCATGGAGTTCCTCGCCTCGTGCCGTCTGCTCACCAGGCCCGCCCTGTTCTTCTACAAGCGCGCCCACCTCATCTGAATCCGGCCGACATGACCTACGCCATCACCCAGACCTGCTGCGGCGACGCCACCTGCGTGGCCGTCTGCCCGGTCAACTGCATCCATCCCACCCCGGAAGAACGGGCGTTCGGCAGCACGGAGATGCTGCACATCGACCCCAGGACCTGCATAGGCTGCGGCGCCTGCGCCGACGCCTGCCCCGTCGACGCGGTCTTCCCTGTGGACCGCCTGCCAGAAGCGCAGCGGGAGTACGCCGCGATCAATGCCGCGTACTACGAAGAAGACGCCGCGTACGAGGGAGGAGGCGCCGCGTACGACGGTGAAGCCGAGGCGCCTGGACAGGGCCCGGACGGGCCGAACTTCCATCCCTGGGGCGAGCCGGCCTTCCCCCGCGTCCTGCCCGCCGACTTCGCCCCGCTGAAGGTCGCCGTCGTCGGCACCGGCCCGGCCGGTATGTACGCCGCGCGGGACCTGCTGCTGCACACCAGCGCCGAAGTGACACTGATCGACCGGCTGCCGGTGGCCGGCGGACTCGTGCGCCACGGCGTCGCGCCCGACCATCCCGCGACCAAGAAGGTCGGCGACACCTTCGCCCGCTTCCACACGCACCCGAGGGTGCGGATGCATCTGGGGCTCGACGTGGGCACCGACATCACCGCGCAGGAACTGGCCGCACACCACGACGCCGTGATCTACGCCGTGGGGGCGTCCGCCGACCGCCGCCTCTCCGTACCCGGCGAGGACCTGCCCGGCAGCATCCCCGCGAGCGCGTTCGTCGCCTGGTACAACGACCACCCGGACGCGACCCCGGACGGCATCGACCTGTCGGCGGAGCGCGTCGTCGTGGTCGGCAGTGGCAACGTCGCCCTCGACGTGGCCCGCATCCTGCTCGCCGACCCGGACGCCCTGGCCCGCACCGACATCGCCGACCACGCCCTGGCGGCGCTGCGCGACAGCGAGGTCCGCGAGGTGGTCCTGCTCGCCCGGCGCGGACCCGAGGACGCCGCGTACACCACCTCCGAACTGCTCGCTCTCAAGCACCTGCCCGGCGTGGAACTGATAGTCGACGACCACGACCCGCGAATAGCCCGCGCGCTCGACGAGGCGGCACCGAGGGACAAGGCCGCCGCGCTGCACGGCGTCACGCGCCGGCGGATGGAGTGGGACGCACCGCCCGCCCCCGGACGGCGCATCGTCCTGCGCTTCCACTGCCGCCCCACCGAAGTCCTCGGCGAGAACCGGGTGGAAGCCGTGCGCGTCACCTCGGACGCGGGCGAGCGGATCCTCGGGGTGGGCATGCTGCTGCGCGCGATCGGCTACCGCGGCCTGCCGGTACCGGGACTGCCCTTCGACGAGCTCAGCGGAACCGTCCCGCACGAAGCCGGGCGGGTGACCGGGCAGCCGGGAACGTACGTCGTGGGCTGGATCAAACGCGGGCCCACCGGCGGCATCGGAGCCAACCGCACCTGCGCCGCCGAGACGGTCTCCACCCTCCTCGCCGACGCGATCGCCGAAACCCTCCCCGCGCCGCGTCACGAGACCCGCGCCTTCCACCGCCTGGCCCGCCGCCGCAGCCGCCGACATGCCGATTCAAGGTTTCTCCAAGGTCTCCTGCAAGTCCGCGGCGCACGCTAGGGGTGTCGAAACGGGCCGGTGTCCTTGGAGGGAAACATCATGGCTGTAGACTGTGCCGGGGCGGCCTGTGCCGGGACCGCCATCGTGCCGAGGGCCAGCACGGCCCCCACCCCCACTCTCGTGAGCAACGTACTGCGACGCCGGAGTCCTGCAGCACATCAACGCGACGCCCGCGACCCGGGGTTACTGCGAACGGGCCGGCAGGACCTGGTGGGGCTTCGTCAACATCTACTGACGATCCTCACCGACGCTCCTCACCGGCCCTCCTCAAGGGCGTCCCTGACGTCACCGAGGTCCACGAACTTGAAGTTGGTGGAGGGGCGTTCGCCGTCGCCGGGGGAGTCGTGGCCGTCCTGCACGACGAGCAGTCCGTCGGGGTACGTGCGGCCGAGCGGCGCGGCGAGCGCGGCGGCACCGTCGCACTCCTGCGAGCCGTCCAGCTCCGAGGAGGCCGCGGTGACGCGGAAGCCGCCCTCGTACTCGTTGGCGTCGGACAGCTCGCGGTCGTACGCGGCGAAGGTGTCGTCGCCCTGGCTGGACGCCAGGAGGTGGCCGTCGCCGTCCGGCTCGGTGAGCAGCGTCAGCCCTTCGACGTCGGCACTGAGGCGGCTGCCGCCGTATCCGGGGTCGGCGCCGGCTACGCACTCCTCGGTCTCTTCGTCGTAGGTGCCGGGGACGCCGAACTCACGCACCTTGTCGACGAGTTCCGGTTTGCCGGTCAGGTCGGCGCGCATCCGCCAGATGCCGACGTCCTCCTGACCCGCGTACAGCGTGCCGTTGGCCGGGTCGACCACCATGCCCTCCACCTGGGGGAGCTCGCCGGGCTCGCCGCAGGGGGTCCACGAAGTGCCGTTGGGGAGGCGGAACTTCGCGGGCAGGTCGAGGGTGCGGAGCTTGCGGTAGTCGACCTTGCCGCCGGCGCCGGGCGTGATCTCCAGCAGCGCGACGCTGGTCCGCTCCCGGCGGCTGACCAGCGCGTAGGAGCGGCCCGTGGACTTGTCCGTCCAGGTGGCGAGGCCGTACGCGGTGCGCTGTTCGTCGATCTGCTCCTGGGAGGAGGAGAAGACGGGCGGGGCGGCGGGGTCCGTGACATCGGTGAGCGGGCCGCCCGGGCGGTCGCGGTCGATGCGGTGGAAGCGGAGCCGGTCGCCGCCCCTGTCGCTGGTCACGGCGAGGTCGGCGCGGCCGGAGGAGAGGCGCAGCCCATGCAGGAGGTCGACGTTGTTGAAGCGGCCGGGCGCGTGGTCCGGGCCCGGTGCGGCGGGGGCGGGCACGGACTGCACCTCGCGGGCGTCCAGGTCGTAGACGCGCAGGCCGCCCTGCTTGGCGGTGGCGATCACCAGGCTGCGGTCCGGGTTCGCGGCGTTGCGCCAGATCGCCGGGTCGTCCGCGTCGGCGTCGCCGCCCGCCTCGTCGTCGTGGAGTACGGGGGTCTCCGCGCGGGGGGCGACGGCGGGCAG
>NZ_WMBF01000157.1:0-13660 GCF_019400875.1 Streptomyces anatolicus
GGACGGCGGGACGGCGGGCGGTGACCCGGCTGGGCGGTGACCCGGCTGGGCGGCAGGGACGGCCGGGGGCGCTGCCCCTGCGGGACGGCGGGACGGCCGAACCGGCCGGGACGGCGAACCGGCGGGGGCGCCTGGGCGCCTGGCCAGCGAACCGGCCGGGCGGCGCTGACCCTGCGGGGCGTCGGGCCAGCGACCGGCCCGGGGCGGGCAGAGGGCCCCGTTAGGCCGTCGGCCTGCCCATCGCTCGGTAGGTCCACCCGGCCGCCCGCCACACCGCGGGGTCGAGCGCGTTCCGGCCGTCCAGGATGACCGGCGCCGCCGCCACGGAGGCGAGCGCCGCCGCGTCCAGCTCCCGGAACTCGCGCCACTCCGTGAGGTGCAGCACCACATCGGCGCCGCGCACCGCGTCCACCGCCGTGTCCGCGTACCCGAGCGTGGGGAAGAGCCGGCGCGCGTTCCCCATGCCCTTGGGGTCGTACACCGTGACCTGCCCGCCCTGGAGGTGGATCTGCCCGGCGACGTTGAGCGCGGGAGAGTCCCGGACGTCATCGGAGTCCGGCTTGAACGTGGCGCCGAGCACCGCGACCCGCTTGCCGAGGAAGGACCCGCCGCCCAGCGCCTCGCGGGCCATCTCGACCATCTGGCCGCGCCGCCGCATGTTGATGGAGTCGATCTCGCGCAGGAACGTCAGCGCCTGGTCCGCGCCCAGCTCACCGGCCCGCGCCATGAAGGCGCGGATGTCCTTCGGCAGGCAGCCCCCGCCGAAGCCGATACCGGCCCGCAGGAACTTCTTGCCGATCCGGTCGTCATGGCCGAGCGCCTCCGCCAGCTTCACGACATCGCCGCCCGCGGCCTCGCACACCTCGGCCATGGCGTTGATGAAGGAGATCTTCGTGGCGAGGAAGGAGTTGGCGGAGGTCTTCACCAGCTCCGCGGTCGGGAAGTCGGTGACGACGAAGGGCGAGCCCTCGGCGACCGGCGTCGCGTACACCTCGCGCAGCAGCTTCTCGGCGCGCTCGCTGCGCACGCCGACCACGATCCGGTCGGGGCGCAGCGTGTCCCGTACGGCGAAGCCCTCGCGCAGGAACTCCGGGTTCCAGGCCAGTTCGACCTCGTCGCCCGCGGGGGCCAGCTCCAGGATGCGGGCGGCGAGCCGGTCCGCGCTGCCGACCGGCACGGTGGACTTGCCGACGACGAGGGCGGCCTTGTTCAGGTGCTTGGCCAGTGACTCCACGGCGGAGTCGACGTACGACATGTCGCACGCGTACTCACCGTGCTTCTGCGGGGTGTTCACGCAGATGAAGTGGACATCGCCGAAGTCGGCGGCCTCCGCCCAGTCCATGGTGAAGCGCAGCCGTCCGGTGGCCCCCTCGATGCCCGCGACGTGCTTGCGCAGCAGCTCCTCGAGGCCGGGCTCGTACATGGGGACCTCGCCCCGCTGGAGCATGTCGATCTTCTCGGGCACGATGTCGAGACCGAGGACCTCGAAGCCGAGTTCGGCCATGGCCGCGGCGTGCGTGGCGCCGAGATAGCCGGTGCCGATCACGGTGATCTTGAGGGCCATGCGGTGCTCCAGAGGGTGTGCGGGGCTTACGGCTGCGCGTGCGCTGACCGAGCATAGTCGGGCGTGTCCCGGCCGCTCACGGGGCGTGTTCACGGCGCTCGCCGAGGCCGCCGGTGGGCTGTCGCCAAGCTCACGTATCCGTGGCGCGGGCGACGGCACTAAAATTGGGTTACTTAACGGTAATTAGCATCCTTGGAGCGTGAGAGACCTTGGCCGGATCGGCTGATTTCGACCTGTACCGCCCGTCCGAGGAGCACGACATGCTCCGGGACGCGATCCGCTCGCTGGCCGAGGCGAAGATCGCGCCGT
Organism: Streptomyces anatolicus; assembly: GCF_019400875.1. NCBI lineage: Bacteria > Bacillati > Actinomycetota > Actinomycetes > Kitasatosporales > Streptomycetaceae > Streptomyces > Streptomyces anatolicus. Next base: position 1,874 of record NZ_WMBF01000157.1, read on the forward strand.
TCGCCGCCGCGGTGGACGAGGAGGCCCGCTTCCCGCAGGAGGCCCTCGACGCCCTCGTCGCGAACGACCTGCACGCCGTGCACGTCCCGGAGAGCTACGGCGGCGCGGGCGCCGACGCCCTGGCGACCGTCATCGTGATCGAGGAGGTGGCCCGCGTCTGCGCCAGCTCCTCCCTCATCCCGGCCGTGAACAAGCTGGGCTCGCTGCCCGTCATCCTCTCCGGCTCCGAGGAGCTGAAGAAGAAGTACATGGGTCCGCTCGCCGCCGGTGAGGGCATGTTCTCGTACTGCCTCTCCGAGCCGGACGCCGGTTCGGACGCGGCGGGCATGAAGACCAAGGCCGTGCGCGACGGCGACTTCTGGGTGCTCAACGGCGTCAAGCGCTGGATCACCAACGCGGGCGTCTCCGAGTACTACACGGTCATGGCCGTCACCGACCCGGCCAAGCGCTCCAAGGGCATCTCCGCGTTCGTCGTCGAGAAGTCGGACGAGGGCGTCTCCTTCGGCGCCCCGGAGAAGAAGCTCGGCATCAAGGGCTCCCCCACCCGCGAGGTCTACCTCGACAACGTCCGCATCCCCGCCGACCGCATGATCGGCGAGGAGGGCACGGGCTTCGCGACGGCGATGAAGACCCTGGACCACACCCGCATCACCATCGCGGCCCAGGCCCTCGGCATCGCCCAGGGCGCCCTCGACTACGCCGCGGGCTACGTCAAGGAGCGCAAGCAGTTCGGCAAGCCGGTCGCCGACTTCCAGGGCGTGCAGTTCATGCTCGCCGACATGGCGATGAAGATCGAGGCCGCCCGCCAGCTGACGTACGCGGCGGCGGCGAAGTCGGAGCGCGGCGACAAGGACCTGACCTTCCAGGGCGCGGCGGCGAAGTGCTTCGCGTCGGACGTCGCCATGGAGGTCACGACGGACGCGGTCCAGCTCCTCGGCGGCTACGGCTACACCCGTGACTACCCGGTGGAGCGCATGATGCGCGACGCGAAGATCACGCAGATCTACGAGGGCACGAACCAGGTCCAGCGCATCGTGATGGCGCGCAACCTGCCGTAGCTGGGTTTTAGCAGGTCAGCGGCGAGTTTGCCCATCACCTGCGCAAACACAACGGCCCCCGGCACTCTGCCGGGGGCCGCATTCGCGGCAGGGGCGTTCGTTTGTTGGCCAGGGTCGCAGACGCTCAGCCGTCCTTGGGCGGAATGATGAATCCTCGCATCGGTCCTGAACCCGGTTTCTCCTCTGGGAACTTGGCGGCCACAGATGCGAGCGCATCAGCGGTGACGTCCCGGCGCGTGGTCGGGTCGGCTGTGTCGTACACGCGCCAGGTCCCTGCCATGTTCTCCGGGTCCTCTGGTGCGACCACGCCTGGGATACCCAACTGCCTCAGCACGGCGTCAACTTGCCGAGCCTGCTCAGCGTTCACGCTTCCGCCTTTCTATGCTCGCGGTCGGCCTGACTACCGCCACCGCCCGAGCAGTGCGAAGCGCACTTGCCCGGATTGATAGGGCCGCAACCGCCGGGCTTGGGTGTGTGGGAGCAGTTCGCCGCCACCGATACCAGGGCCTTGGTCGGGCCCGTCCACAGTTCGCTGTCGACGGTGTGCCCGGCCTGCTCGATGATGGCCACCGTACGTGTGAGCGCGTGTTCATCGTGCCGCTCTTCGTCGGGACGCTCGGGCCAGTGATGCACGAACCGCCCCAGACGCTCGCACAGCTTCAGATGCTGCTGCAAGCCCGAGCAAGTACCTGGACCAGGGAGCCTGCCATGGCCGTGGAATTCGTTGGGATCGACCCCGACACGGACCGGGACCACTGCCCCACCGTGTGGGCGGACGCGGAAGCACAGGAGATCTTGTTGCAGGGGTGGAAGCCAACCCCCGAGACTCAGGCGGAATGCGAGGCAAGCAGCCCCGCGAACGGCTCGGTGCCGGAGACCGAGGCCGTCGTGAGGATTCCGGCCCGAATGATCCCGATGATCAGGGAGGCGTGTGATGCCCTCGAGCGTGCCCAGCTTCGCTGAGCTGCTTGGCCAGTGTGAGCGGTCCGCTGTCCACTTGGAACTGCGTGATTCCTACGCCGCCACGGAACGGTTCGAGGCGTGGAAGCGTGGGGAGCGGATCAAGTGGGAGGACCGTGAGTCCTGGTGGCATCCCTATGACCAGTTGATCGCTGACGCCGTGGCCAGGGGCGTCGTGATCCGAAGGGCGCGGGTCGTCTCCGAGCCGGTGTCGGAGTACATCCGCTGGGAGCACTACGTCACCCATGCCAACGTCACCGCCGGGGAGCAAGTCCGCTGGCTGCCCCGGCGACGAGCCACGGCCATCCCCCTGCCGGGTAACGACTTCTGGTTGTTCGATGACGGGCTGCTCCGGGTGCACCACTTCTCGGGTGACGGCGCGGTGGTGGAGGACGAGATCACGGCCGATCCGGAAGCCGTGAAGCTGTGCTCCGCTGCATTCGAAACGGTCTGGGAGCGAGCGATCCCGCATCCCCAGTACAAGGTCTGACGAAAGCCAGCTCCGTGTCTCAGCACCCGTCCTCACGCGTTCAGAAGGCCCGCGAAGCCCTGGCGGACCGTCTGCGGGAGATTCGGAAGGACGCGGGGATCAGCGGGCGGGAGCTGGCCGTCAGGTGCGGTTGGTCCGAGTCGAAGTCGTCCCGGATCGGGAACGCCAGGACTCCACCGTCCGATGCCGATATCCGGGCGTGGTGCCGGGCCTGCACCGCTGAGGACCAGGCTCCTGACCTGATCGCGGCCAACAGGCAGTCCGCTGGAGCGCATGTGGAGTGGAAGCGGCTTCAGCGGGCCGGTCTCCGGCGCCTGCAAGAGAGCACCGGCGACTTGTACCGGCAGACCAAGACCTTCCGCGTATACGTATCCGACGTGATCCCCGGTTTCCTTCAGACGGCGGGGTACGCCTCCGCCCTGCTGACCTCCATCGCGGAATTCCGGGGGACACCGGATGACGTGAGCGAGGCCGTGGCGGCTCGGATACGGCGTAACGAGGTGCTGAGCAAGGGCAGGCGTCGCTTCTCCTTCGTATTGGAGGAGTCGGTGTTGCGGTACCGGATGTGCAGCGCTGAGACCATGGCTGCCCAGCTCGGCCACCTGCTCGGGGTCCTGGACCTTCAGAACGTCGCCGTGGGCATCGTCCCGCTTTCCGACGAGCGGGACATGTGGCCCATGCCCACCTTCACGATCTTCGACGACAAGAGGGTGCACGCCGACACCCTCGACGCCGCCTCCACGCTCACACAACCCAGCCAGATCGAGCTGTACGCCCGAGCCTTCGAACGTCTCTCGCAGCAGGCTGTACGGGGAGCAGCCGCCCGCGCCCTGATCGCGGACGCCGTGGCATCCCTGGGCTGATGGCGCGGACCCTGCCATAGCGCCTTCGGGCTGTGGGTACCCGTCCCGCCGTACGGGACGGGTGCCCACAGCGGTGACTACCCGTCCAGCTGCTCCAGCGTCGCGAGGGACGGGCCCCTGCGGGACTGCACGTCCCTGGCCACGTCCTCCGCCGCGCCGAGAACCCGGACCGCGTTCTGCCACGTCAGCTTGGCCAGGTCGGGCTTGGACCAGCCGCGGTGGAGGAGTTCCGCGATCAGGTTCGGGTAGCCCGAGACGTCGTCCAGGCCCGCCGGGGTGAACGCCGTGCCGTCGTAGTCGCCGCCGATGCCGATGTGGTCGATGCCCGCTGCCTCGCGCATGTGGTCGAGGTGGTCGGCGACCGTGGACGCCGTCGCGAGCGGGCGGGGCGTCGACTCCTCGAAGGCCGCGTGGACCTTCATCGCCTCGGGCTTCGTGTCGAGGGGGTGGAAGCCGTGCGCGCGCATGTTCTCGTCGGCCGCCGCCGTCCAGTCGACCGCCGCCTGGAGCACGAACTTCGGTACGAACGTCACCATCGCCACGCCGCCGTTCGCGGGCAGCCGCTCCAGGACGTCGTCGGGGATGTTGCGCGGGTGGTCGCAGACCGCACGCGCCGACGAGTGCGAGAAGATCACCGGGGCCACCGAGGTGTCCAGCGCCGCCCGCATCGTCGTCGCCGCCACATGGGAGAGGTCGACCAGCATGCCGGTGCGGTTCATCTCGCGGACGACCTCGTGGCCGAAGGCGGAGAGGCCGCCGACGCCCGGCTCGTCCGTCGCCGAGTCCGCCCACGCGATGTTGTCGTTGTGCGTGAGCGTCATATAGCGCACGCCGAGCGCGTGCAGCGCCCGCAGCGTGGCGAGGGAGTTGTTGATCGAGTGGCCGCCCTCGGCTCCCATCAGGGAGGCGACGCGGCCCTCGCTCCTGGCCTTCTCCATGTCCGCCGCCGTCAGCGCGCGTGCCAGGTCCGCCGGGTAGCGGGCCAGCAACTGCTCGACGCAGTCGATCTGTTCGAGCGTGGCGCTGACCGCCGCGTCGCCGGCCAGGTCCGTACGCACGTACACCGACCAGAACTGCGCACCGACACCGCCCGCCCGCAGCCGGGCGATGTCCGTGTGCAGGCTGCCCCGCTGGTCGGCCGCGATGTCGAGGCGGTCGAGGTCGTACCCCGCCTTCTCGCGCAGGGCCCACGGCAGGTCGTTGTGGCCGTCGACGACGGGGAAGTCGGCGAGCAGGGCGCGCGCCTCGTCGAGTGGAGCGGCGGAGGGGGTCGCTGGATCGCTGGCGGGAGTCATGCGATCACTTTCCCGAACCGAAGCCGAATCCGGAACCCGCCCCCTCGACCTTCGTCCGCAGCCGCTTGCCCTTCTCCCTCGCCTGGTCGTTCAGGTCCTGCTGGAACTCGCGCATCCGGCCGAGCAGTTCCGCGTCGTGCGCGGCGAGCATGCGGGCCGCGAGCAGGCCCGCGTTGCGCGCGCCGCCGACCGAGACGGTCGCCACCGGCACGCCCGCGGGCATCTGCACGATGGAGAGCAGGCTGTCCATGCCATCCAGGTACTTCAGCGGTACGGGGACGCCGATCACCGGCAGCGGGGTCACCGACGCCAGCATGCCGGGCAGGTGGGCCGCGCCGCCCGCGCCCGCGATGATCGCCTTCAGGCCGCGGTCCGCCGCCTGCTCGCCGTACGCGATCATCTCGTGCGGCATGCGGTGCGCGGAGACGACGTCGACCTCGTAGGGGATCTCGAACTCGTCGAGAGCCTTGGCGGCGGCCTCCATGACGGGCCAGTCCGAGTCGGAGCCCATGACGATGCCAATAACGGGGGAGCTCATTCGGTGATCGTTCCTCTGAGGTAGCCGGCTGCGTGGCGGGCGCGGTCGAGGACCTCGTCCAGGTCGTCGCCGTAGGTGTTCACGTGACCGACCTTGCGGCCGGGCTTCACGTCCTTGCCGTACATATGGATCTTGAGCTGCGGGTCGCGGGCCATGCAGTGCAGATACGCGGCGTACATGTCGGGGTAGTCACCGCCGAGCACATTGGCCATCACGGTCCACTTGGCGCGCGGGCGCGGGTCGCCGAGCGGCAGGTCGAGCACGGCCCGTACGTGGTTGGCGAACTGCGAGGTGATCGCGCCGTCCTGCGTCCAGTGGCCGGAGTTGTGCGGGCGCATCGCCAGCTCATTGACGAGAATGCGTCCATCGGGTGTCTCGAACAGCTCTACCGCGAGATGGCCGACCACGCCCAGCTCCTTGGCGACGCGCAGCGCAAGCTCCTGCGCCTCGCCCGCCAGGGCCTCGTCGAGGCCGGGCGCCGGGGCGATCACCGTGTCGCACACGCCGTCGACCTGCTGGGACTCGACGACGGGGTAGGCCACGGCCTGGCCGTGCGGCGAGCGGACGACGTTCGCCGCCAGTTCGCGCACGAAGTCGACCTTCTCCTCGGCGAGCACCGGGACGCCGGCCCGGAAGGGGTCCTCGGCGTCCTCGACGGAACGTACGAACCACACCCCCTTCCCGTCATAGCCGCCACGGACCGTCTTCAGGATCACGGGGAAGCCGTCGCCGCCGTCCGTGGCGCCCTCGGCCGCGAAGGCGGCCACGTCGGCCGGGTCCCTCACGATCCGGTGGCGCGGGCACGGCACGCCGATCGCCGTGAGCTTCTCGCGCATCACGCCCTTGTCCTGGGCGTGCACCAACGCGTCGGGCCCCGGGCGCACGGGGATGCCGTCCGCCTCCAGGGCCCTGAGGTGCTCGGTGGGTACGTGTTCGTGATCGAAGGTGATCACATCGCAGCCCCGCGCGAAGTCACGCAGCGTGTCCAGGTCGCGATAGTCGCCGATGACGACATCGCCGACGACCTGGGCCGCGGAATCCTGCGGAGTGTCACTGAGGAGCTTGAATTTCAGGCCGAGGGGGATACCCGCCTCGTGGGTCATGCGGGCGAGCTGACCGCCGCCGACCATGCCGACTACCGGGAACGTCACACCCCCAGGGTATCGGCCGTTCCCGGCCACCCGGGAACGGCCGGATCCCCTCGCCCGCGCCCCCTCCCGTCACAGCGGTGCCACGGTGTCCGGGCGCCCGCGCGCGCCCGCACGGGCCGCTGGTTAGCATGGCTGGGTCGACAACGACCGAAACACCAATCCGTCGGCACGTACACGACCGGCTGAACGGCCGGTGACGAACTCCGGCCGAACGGCGCCGGTGACGAATCGACGGGGGCTGGGGCGACCACCATGACGGAACGGGGCGCACTACGGGTGCGACTGGACCAGCTGGGGCGCGAGGTCGCCAAGTTCGGGGCCGTCGGGGCGGTCGGGACGCTGGTGAACTTCGGCGTCTTCAACCTCGTACGTCATCTCACGGATCTGCACGTGGTGCGCGCGAGCGTGATCGCCACGGTCGTCGCCATCGCCTTCAACTACGTGGGGTTCCGTTACTTCACGTACAAGGACCGCGACAAGAGCGGCCGCACCAAGGAACTCACGCTGTTCCTGCTCTTCAGCGTGGTCGGCCTGGTGATCGAGAACGGCGTGCTCTACGTGGCGACGTACTGGTTCGGGTGGGACAGCAGGCTCCAGTCCAACTTCTTCAAGTTCCTCGGCATGGGCATCGCCACGCTCTTCCGCTTCTGGTCCTACCGCACCTGGGTCTTCAAGGCGCTGCCCGTGGTCGCCCATGCGGAATCGTTCCTGGAGAAGCCGGTGTCCTCCGGGGGCCCGGAGAAGTCCGGGGAGTCCGCGGGATCCGGGGAGTCCGATGAGCGGTCGGCGGCTCGGCGCGCGGGCTGACGCCACGGTGCCCCGCGGTCATCTCATCTGACCGTCTCCGCCTCGGTGTGCGTCCTCGATACGGGCGTACGCGACAGGAAGAGGGCGAAGATCGCCGGCTTGGTCTGGAGCATCTCCAGGCGGCCGCCGTCCGCCTCGGCCAGGTCCCTGGCCACCGCGAGGCCGATCCCCGTCGAGTTGCGGCCGCTGATGGTCCGCTCGAAGATGCGGGCCCCGAGGTCGGGCGGCACGCCGGGGCCCTCGTCCGTGACCTCGATGACCGCCTGGTTGCCGGTGACGCGGGTGCGCAGGGCGACCGTGCCGCCCCCGTGCATCAGGGAGTTCTCGATCAGCGCCGCCAGGACCTGCGCCACCGCGCCCGGCGTGCCCACCGCCTCCAGGTGCCGCTTGCCGGAGCTGACGATGGCGCGGCCCGCGCTGCGGTAGGCGGGGCGCCACTCCTCCAGCTGCTGCTTGATGACCTCGTCCAGGTCGAAGGCGACGGCGGAGCCGGTGCGGGGGTCGCGGGAGTTGGTGAGCAGCCGCTCCACGACGTCCGTCAGCCGTTCCACCTGGGCGAGCGCGATGGTCGCCTCCTCCTTCACCGTGTCGAGCTCGTCGGTGACGGTGATCTCCTCCAGGCGCATCGACAGCGCGGTCAGCGGCGTACGCAGCTGGTGCGAGGCGTCCGCGGCGAGCCGGCGCTCGGCGGTCAGCATGCGGCCGATCCGCTCGGCCGACGCGTCGAGGACGTCGGCGACGCGGTCCAGCTCCGGGACGCCGTACCGCTTGTGTCGGGGCCGGGAGTCTCCCGAGCCGAGGCGCTCCGCGGTCTCCGCGAGGTCGGTGAGGGGGGAGGCGAGGCGGTTGGCCTGGCGTACGGCGAGGAGTACCGCGGCGACGATCGCGAGCAGGGCGACGGCCGCGATGATCAGCAGGGTGCGGCCGACTTCCCGGGTGACGGCGGCGCGGGGCTCCTGGACGGTGACCTGTTCGCCCTGCTCGCCGGGGCGGGTGGCGCTGATGACGTCTCCGCCGGGGCGGGTGCCGATCTCGATGGGCTTGCGGCCGGGGATCTCGATGCGGGCGTAGCGGTCGCTGGCGACCTGGTCCCGGAGGATGGCTCCGGTGATCTTCTCCTCGCTGATCAGGCGGCTGTCGACGATGCTGGCGAGGCGGAGGGCCTCGGATTCGACGCGTTCCTGGGCGCTGCTGCTGATGGTCCTCGTCTCTACGATGACGAGGCTCACTCCGAAGACGGCGATCACCACGAGGACTACGGCGAGGGTGCTGTTGATCAGTCGGCGGCGCATTTACTCAGTGTCGCGGATGGAAGTGCCCTAGGGGACGCGCCCCGAAGGGGCGCTGTCCTGAGGGCGCTGGGTGCGCCCCGTCAGGGGCGCGGGGAACTGCGCGCGCAACCGAAGGACCATCCGCAGACGCGTCTGCCTACGGCCGTTCGACGGCGGGTGCGGGTCTGTTTTTGGTTGCTCGCGCAGTTCCTCGCGCCCCTGACGGGGCGCCGCTCAGCTCTTCTCGAAGCGGAAGCCGACGCCACGGACCGTGGCGATGTAGCGAGGGTTCGCCGCGTCGTCGCCCAGTTTTTTGCGGAGCCAGGAGATGTGCATGTCCAGCGTCTTCGTGGACGACCACCACGTCGTGTCCCAGACCTCCCGCATCAGCTGGTCCCGCGTGACGACGCGCCCCGCGTCGCGCACCAGGACCCGGAGCAGGTCGAACTCCTTCGCGGTGAGCTGGAGTTCGTCGTCGCCCATCCAGGCGCGGTGCGACTCGACGTCGATCCGCACGCCGTGCGTGGACGGCGCCTCCTTGTGCTCGGTGGCGCCGCGCCGCAGCAGCGCCCGGACCCGGGCGAGCAGCTCGGCGAGCCGGAACGGCTTGGTCACGTAGTCATCCGCGCCCGCGTCCAGACCGACGACGGTGTCCACCTCGTCGGCGCGCGCGGTCAGGATGAGGATCGGCACCGTGAGCCCGTCGGCGCGCAGGCGGCGGGCGACCTCGAGGCCGTCCATGCCGGGAAGCCCCAGGTCGAGTACGACCAGGTCGACGCCGCCCTGCAGTCCGGCGTCGAGAGCGGTCGGGCCGTCCTCACGCACTTCGACCTCGTAACCCTCCCTGCGCAGGGCGCGGGCCAGCGGCTCCGAGATGGACGCGTCGTCCTCGGCGAGCAGTACACGGGTCATGGAGTGATGGTAGTCCGCGCGGAACAAGGGCCGTGCGGTGATCGCGCGGTGGGGCACCACGGAGGGGAGGGCACCGGCGTAGCCTTCGGCTATGGGATGCGATTCTGAGGAACACCTTTGTTTATGTGCCGTTGGTTGCACGTAAACCTGTGATCCATCTCTCAAGTCCTTCCATATGCATCCCTGCCGTGTCGTATGGTGACGCAACGCCTAGTGCACTATTCAAGGACTTTTGGCCCGCTATGCGCGCCTTAGGTCTCTTTTATGTGCGGGCCGGCTTCGGCCAGCCTTGAAAGGAATGACCTGTGGTCGGGCCCTGCGCGCGAGGTTGCGCCCAGGGTGTGGATCCCGGAGTTCGCCTTCCCTCTCCCCCTTCCCCGGGGGTGAACCTCCCCCGGGCGTGGGGCAGGGCTGCGCGAAACCGGTGCCGACCGCCCCCCACCGGGCGCGCTCACGCTCTGTCGCGCGTCCCGAACCCACGAGGATCGACCCATGGCGTCCAGCCTGACGAAGGACTCCGCCAGCACCCCTGGCACCGAGAAGACCTTCTTCGGCCACCCCCGCGGACTGGCCACACTGTTCATGACCGAGATGTGGGAGCGCTACAGCTTCTACGGCATGAAGGCACTTCTCCCGCTGTACTTGATCGCCCCCGGCGGCATGAGCATGAGTGCCACCACGGCGACGGCGATCTACTCCGTCTACATGTCGATGGTCTACCTGCTCGCCCTGCCCGGCGGCTGGATGGCCGACCGCTTCTGGGGTCCGCGCAAGACGGTCATCATCGGTGCCTGCGTCGTCATCCTCGGCCACATCACCCTCGCGCTGCCCGGCTCGGCGACCTTCTTCGCCGGTCTCGCGCTCGTCGCGCTCGGTTCCGGCCTGCTGAAGGCGAACATCTCCGTGATGGTCGGCCACCTCTACGACGGCCCGAAGGACCCGCGCCGCGACGGTGGCTTCACGCTCTTCTACATCGGCATCAACCTCGGCGCCTTCCTCGCCCCGCTCTCCATCGGCACGGTCGGCGAGAGCGTCAACTGGCACCTCGGCTTCGCGCTCGCCGCGGCCGGCATGGCCCTCGGCCTCGCCCAGTTCATGCTCGGCTCGCGCCACCTGAGCGCCCAGAGCAGCGTGGTCTCGCAGCCCGCCACGCCGGAGCAGCGCGCCTCCGCCCTGCGCACCGGCCTGCTCTGGCTGATCGCCGCCGCCGCGCTCTACACGCTGATGGGTGTCACCGGGAACTTCGCCGACTGGGCGCTGATGCCGCTGATCATCGCGGGTCTGCTCATCCCGATCGTCGTCCTGGCGCGCATGAAGCGCGACAAGGAGCTCTCGCAGTTGGAGCAGTCCAAGCTGTCGGGGTACATCTGGTTCTTCGTGGTCGCCGCCGTCTTCTGGATGATCTACGACCAGAACGGCTCCACGCTCTCGATCTTCGGCAAGACCTCGACGACGAACAACCTCCTCGGGTTCGACTTCCCGACCTCCTGGTACCAGTCGCTGAACCCGATCTTCATCATGGCGCTCGCCCCCGTGGTCGCCTCCGCCTGGCTGTGGCTGAACAAGCGGGGCAAGGAGCCGAGCACGGCCGTCAAGTTCGCCTCCAGCCTCACGCTGATCGGCATCTCCTTCGCCGTCTTCCTCATCCCGCTGATCGACACCGCCGCCAACGGCGGCCGGGTCAGCCCGATGTGGCTGGTCGCGATCTACTTCATCCAGACCGTCGGTGAGCTGTGCCTCTCCCCGGTCGGCCTGTCGCTCACCACGAAGATGGCGCCGGAGAAGTACAGCGCCCAGATGATGGGTGTCTGGTTCCTCGCGGTCACCGCGGGCGACTCCGTGACGGGTCTGCTGACCTCTCCGCAGCTCGGCATCGACCTGAACAACTCCGGTGCCGTCGCCATCGAGGCGATCATCGCGGTCATCGCGGGCTTCGGCATCTGGACCTCCCGCAAGAAGGTCAAGCAGCTGATGGGTTCCGTCAACTGACGCTCCCCCGTTCAGGCGCCGCCTGAACCGAACGGAGGGCCGCCGCACCACCCGGTGCGGTGGCCCTCCGCGTTTGTACGGGCGTCGGGCGCCTCGCCGGAGGACCATCGGGCCCATGCGCCGCACCCTTCTCTCCCTCGCCCTCTGCGGGGCGCTGCTGTCGTCCAGTGCCGCCGCGCAGGCGGCCCCCGAGCCGCCGTCGTCCGGGCGGCTCTTCTCGTACGGGTCCCATGAGCGCCAGAACATCACCGTGTACGGGGCCGCCCGGTCCGCGCACCGGCCCGCCCTGGTGATCCTGCATGGGGGTTCGTGGGCCAGGGACACGGACTGGAGCGGGCGGGCGCGGTGGTTCGCGGCCCGGGGCTTCACCGTGTACGACACGGATTACCGGCTGACGTCGGACGCGGCGTGGCCCGCGCAGCGCGATGACGTGCTGGCCGCGCTGCGGTGGGT
>NZ_WMBF01000864.1:0-927 GCF_019400875.1 Streptomyces anatolicus
GCCCACCCCTCCGCCGCCCACTCCCGCACCGTACGACGACCGCCACGAGCCACCCATCCCCCTCGGCCACCACGGAGTCGAGCACACCGACCGGCAAGACGCCATGGTGCCCGCTCCGGGCCCGGTCAGGAAGGCTCCGTCTCCACCAGCCGCAGCAGCGGCCCCAGAGTGGACAGGATCAGCTCGGCCCCCGCCTCCCGCAAGGGGGCCGCCTTGCGCTCGTCACGTGCGTAACCGGCGAAGAGGACCTTCGCCTTCCGTGCGGCCCGGAGATCGGTCACCGTGTCGCCGATCATCACGGCCTCGGCGGGCCGCGCACCCAGGCCACGCAGGGCCCGGTGCAGAGAGTCGGGATCCGGTTTGAGCAGCACCGGCTGGTCCGTGCGGCCGTAGATGTGCGGGCCGAAGGCGTCGGCCAGGTCGTGCCGGCGGAGGTAGGCGGCGACGGCGTGCGGAGAGTTGTTGGTGACCACGGCGGTACGGACGCCGTGCGCCCGGAGCCTGCGGATGAGCCCGTGGGCGCCGGGTGTGGGCGGAGCCGTGTGTGCGGCCGCCACCTCACCCTTCGTGAGAACGGCCTCCACTTCGGCGAGCAGTCCGGCGTCCTCGATCACGCCTTCACGCAGCGCGCGATCCACGGCGCGCAGGACATCATGGGGATCCTTGGACCGCTCCTCCTGCGGCGTGAGGACGTGGTGGGCGCCGCGTTCGCGAGCATGCTCCCGCAGTGCGCGGGCGACGCTCGCGGACGATCCGTCGGGGAAGAGCCGGCAGACGGGTCCGTCGAAGTCGAAGAGCACGCAGCTCTCGGCGGGCTTGGCCAACAGGCGCGCCACCGGGCCGAGTTCGGGCATGTAGGCCCCCGGTCCGCCGCCCGGCATCACGTCGTGCGCGACACCCCGCCGACCGAAGTCACCGCCCATTCCC
>NZ_WMBF01000158.1:0-13615 GCF_019400875.1 Streptomyces anatolicus
GCCCCCACCCGCTCTTCGCGGGGCTGGTGAAGGCGGCCGTCGAGCGCAAGACGAACGCGAAGCCGGGCAAGTAGCACCAGGGAGATACGGTTGCCGGGGTGCGTGTCCCGCTGGGACGCGTACCCCGGTTTTCGTTTGAACGTGTGGGAGGAACGGGCGACATGACGATCAAGGACACCGCCGAGGAGTGGCAGGTCACCGCCACCCAGACCCCGTTCGTCGGGAACAAGACATCGGTGCGCACCGACGACGTGGTCATGCCCGACGGATCCGTCGTCCACCGCGACTACCAGGTCCACCCCGGCTCGGTGGCCGTCCTCGCGCTCGACGGCGAGGGCCGCGTCCTGGTCATCCGCCAGTACCGCCACCCGGTCCGCCACAAGCTCTGGGAGATCCCCGCGGGGCTGCTCGATGTCCCCGGCGAGAACCCCCTGCACGCCGCCCAACGCGAGCTGTACGAGGAGGCGCACGTCAAGGCGGGCGACTGGCGCGTCCTCACCGACGTCTACACCAGCCCCGGCGGCTGCGACGAGGCCGTGCGCGTCTTCCTCGCCCGCGATCTCGCCGAGGCCGAGGGGGAGCGCTTCGAGGTCTTCGAGGAGGAGGCCGACATGGAGCTGACCCGCGTACCGCTCGACGAACTCATCCGCGGGGTGCTCGCCGGGGAGCTGCACAACAACTGCCTCGTGGTGGGCGCGCTCTCGCTCTACGCGGCCCTGAACGGCGACGGCCTCGACGCGCTGCGCCCGGCCGAGGCGGCCTGGCCCGCGCGCCCCTTCGAGGCGTAGACCGCGGGGGCCGTTTCCCGGAGGCCCGCGGGCGGCTTCCCGGAGATCGCGAGGCGGCTTCCCGTTCAGCCGTACCAGTATGACGATCTGCTGATCCGATCGGGCGACTTGTGCGCGCCGCATGTCCCAACGCCCCGCAGGGCCTGAACTAGGCTCTCCAAGCGTCCCGCCAGAAGTCCCGGCGGGTTCGTGCGCAGGCGGACGGGAGCGTGGCCCGTGACGGATCAGGCGGTCGACACGGACGGTACGGCGGCGGACGGCGCGGTGCCGCCACCGGCCGCTGCCGCTGGGGAGCCGACAAGTGATCAGTTCGTCGGCCGGCTCAGAGAGTTGAAGGAACTCCGCGCGGACATCGACCGGGCCGGACTCGACACCCTCTCCGGCCGCAAGGCGCCCCGCGCCCGCGTCCTGCTCATCGCGGGCCGCCCCGGCTCCGGCCGCACCGCACTCGCCGAGGAACTGGTCCGCCGGCTCGCGGGCGACTACCCCGACGCGGTGCTGCGCGCCCGCCTCACCGACCCCGACGGCGAACGGGTGCCGACCGAGCGCACCGCCCGCGAACTCCTCGACGCCCTGGCCGTCCCCGCCCCGCCCGGGGCCTGCGCCGACGACCTGTGCGCACTGCTCAGGGACGCGCTGAAAGAGCGCAGGGCCCTGCTGCTCCTCGACGACGCGGCCGACGCCGAACAGGTCGACGCGCTGCTCCCCGACACCCCCGGCTGCCTGGTCCTCGCCGTCTCCGAGGGCCCGCTCACCGGCATCCCCGACGTCCGGCCGTGCACCCTCGGCGGCCTCGACAAGGCGGCCGCGGTGGAACTGCTCTCCCGCGCCGCCGGGCCCGTGCGCATCACGGTCGACCCGCGCTCGGCGGAGTCCCTGGTCGAGGCGTGCGCCGCCCATCCGCAGGCCCTCGTGCTCGCCGGGGGCTGGCTCTCCGTGCGCCCCAAGGCGGCCGTCGCCGATCTGGCCAAGCGGCTGCACGACCTGCCCGACGAGGGCCCGCCCCTCGCCCGCGTCTTCCGGCACACCTACGCCTCGCTCTCCGGGCCCTCCGCGCGCGTCCTTCGCCTGCTCTCCCTCGCCCCGGCGGGCCACGTCGACCCGCACACCGCCTCCGCGCTCGCGGGCTGCTCGGTCTCCGGGGCCAAGGCCGCGCTGGAGGACTTCGCCGCCCTCGGACTCGTCCGGCGCGTGGCCTCACCCCTGCCGCAGTACGAGGTGCCGGGCTGCCTGGTGCCGCTCCTGCGCTCCCTCACCGAGAGCCAGGACCGGCCCGCCGAGCTGCAGCTGGCCCGCGCCCGGATGCTGGAGCGGACCGTGCGCCTGCTGCAGTCCTGCCGCGCGGTCACCGAGCCGGACGCCTCCGCCGCCCGCAAGAAGATCGCGGGACTGCCGCGCGCCCAGCGATTCGAAGGCCCTGGCGCCGCCGCCGAGTGGCTCGCCGCCCGCCGGCCCGCGCTGCTCGCCGCGGCCCGGCTCGCGGTGGCCGACGGCGAGCTCGACACCCTCGCCCGGCGCCTGATGGCGGCCCTGACCCGGGCCCTTGTCGCGCACCACGGCACTCAGGCGGCCGCCCCGGACCTCTACGGCATCCACCGGCTCGTCCTGGACGTGGCCGAGCGCCGGGACCTGCCGCGCGAGCAGGCCGCCGCGCTGCTCAACCTCGCGGACCTGGACGCGCAGACGGGACGCACGCGCGAGGCGCTGGCACGCTACCGGGCGGCGCTCGACGCGGGGCGCGCGGCGAACGATCCGTACGCCACCGGCCGCGCGATGGAATCCGTAGGCGGCGCCTACCAGGAACTGGGGGACTGGTCCCGGGCCTCCGACTGGTTCGGCAGGGCCCTGGCCCAGCGCCTGGCCCGCGGCGAGCGCGCAGACGCCGCCCGCCTCTACGGCCGTATCGGAGCCGTGCACACCTACGCGGGACGCTACGGCGAGGCGCTGCGCAACTGGAGCTCGGCCGTCACCGGGCACCGCAAGAGCGGCGATGTGGCCGCCCAGGCAAGGGCGTTGAGCGAGATGGCCCGCGTGCAGGAGTACGCGGGCCGGCCCGAGGAATCGCTGCGCACCTGTCAGGAAGCCGTCGAGTGGGCGCGACACGCCAACGACGTACGTCTCCAGGCGGCGTTGCAGCTCCGCCTCGCGGACACCCTGGAGCGGCTCGGCGACCCGGTCGCCGCCCGGCTGCACAGGAGCGCGGCCGAGCGCATGCTGGGAGAGGAGTACCCGGAGGCCGTGAGGCTTGAATCGAACGGTGGAGCACCGCCTTCCGCCTACGAAATCCGTAGTGCATCCGCAGAGGATTGAAGTATTGAAAGGCTAGACAGCGAGAAATCCTTCATTAGACTGGCTCCGCCGCGTACATTCGTGGTGCCTCCCGTTGCGCCCTCGTGTGCACCGGTCTGTGCTGCATTGCCCGAGAAATCCCCTGAGCCAAGGACCGTGATCGACGATGAAGGTCGGCATCCCCCGCGAGGTCAAGAACAACGAGTTCCGGGTGGCCATCACCCCCGCCGGTGTGCACGAGCTGGTGCGCCACGGCCACCAGGTCGTCATCGAGCGGAACGCCGGGGTCGGCTCCTCGATCACGGACGCCGAGTACGTCTCGGCCGGTGCCCGGATCCTGGACACCGCCGACGAGGTCTGGGCCACCGCGGACCTGCTCCTGAAGGTCAAGGAGCCCATCGCGGAGGAGTACCACCACCTCCGCAAGGACCAGACCCTCTTCACCTACCTCCACCTGGCCGCGTCCAAGGAGTGCACGGACGCGCTCCTGGAGTCGGGCACGACCGCCATCGCGTACGAGACCGTGGAGACCGCGGGCCGCGCCCTCCCGCTGCTCGCCCCGATGTCCGAGGTCGCGGGCCGGCTGGCCCCGCAGGTCGGCGCCTACCACCTGATGGCCGCCAACGGCGGCCGCGGCGTCCTGCCGGGCGGCGTCCCGGGCGTGGCCGCGGGCAAGGCCGTCGTCATCGGCGGCGGCGTCTCCGGCTGGAACGCCGCGCAGATCGCCATCGGCATGGGCTTCCACGTGACCCTGCTCGACCGGGACATCAACAAGCTCAAGGAAGCCGACAAGATCTTCGGCACGAAGATCCAGACGGTCATCTCCAACGCCTTCGAGCTGGAGAAGGCCTGCCTGGACGCCGACCTCGTCATCGGTGCCGTCCTCATCCCGGGCGCCAAGGCCCCGAAGCTCGTCACCAACGAGCTGGTCTCGCGCATGAAGCCGGGAAGTGTCCTTGTCGACATCGCGATCGACCAGGGCGGCTGCTTCGAGGACTCGCGCCCGACCACGCACGCCGAGCCGACCTTCCCGGTCCACAACTCGGTCTTCTACTGCGTCGCCAACATGCCCGGCGCCGTGCCCAACACCTCCACCTACGCCCTGACCAACGCGACGATGCCCTACATCGTCTCGCTGGCGAACAACGGCTGGGTCGAGGCGCTGCGCCGTGACCCCGCGCTCGCCCTGGGTCTCAACACCCATGACGGCAAGGTCGTTTACAAGGAGGTCGCCGAGGCCCACGGTCTCGAACACCTCGAGCTGGAGTCGCTCCTCGGCTGACCCAGGTGACCGACTCCGGTCGGTCTCGGACACTTTCGTCAACGAAAGTCGTCAATCTCACGCCCGCGGCCGGACCTTGAGAGGGGTCCGGCCGTATGCGTATCCGTGTGGACACGCTCAACTCGCCTTGAACGTAACCCTTTAACCGATTCGCCCACCCCGGAAACGTGCCGTTGGCAAGCCGCATGCCCTTGACATCGAGGTGTTCCTTTGCCGACACATCGGGTCCGGTCCGGCGGATTGTGTTGCTGCGGAGCGGTGACACGCCATAGAGTCGCCAACCGTCGGCATGGTGCCACGCTGACCTATCGAGAAATTTCCTGGTCACCAAGGAGGTAAGACGACTTGTGAATGAGTCGACATTTGCTCCCGGGGGTGGTCAACCAGGAATGCCTGTGCGGGACCAAGGACCCGTCGGGCTCGAGGCTGTCGGCTCCGTCGCTGTCCGCACCTTCGAAGCCCGGCAGAGCCCCCAGCCGAGACAGTCAGCACCCCAGAGCATGGATGGCCATCACGTGAACGCCATGGCCGGCGACCGGAGTGGCGATAACACCCACACCCACCTCGCCGACTACGAGGAACTGCCCCAGGGGCACTTCTACGACCCAGACGCCGAGTACGAACCCGATCCGGAGTACGCGGCCACGCTCGCGCCCGACGCCGCCCGTCAGCGCCGCGAGCGCATCGGCCCCACCGGCCGCCCGCTGCCGTACTTCCCGATCCCGGGCCCGCTGACCGACCACGGTCCGGCCAAGATCATCGCGATGTGCAACCAGAAGGGCGGCGTCGGCAAGACGACGTCGACCATCAACCTGGGCGCCGCCCTCGCGGAGTACGGGCGACGGGTCCTGCTCGTCGACTTCGACCCGCAGGGCGCCCTCTCGGTGGGCCTCGGGGTGAACCCGATGGAGCTGGACCTGACGGTCTACAACCTCCTGATGGAGCGCGGCATGTCCGCGGACGAGGTGCTCCTGAAGACGGCGGTCCCGAACATGGACCTGCTGCCCAGCAACATCGACTTGTCGGCCGCAGAGGTGCAGCTGGTGAGCGAGGTCGCGCGCGAGTCCACGCTCCAGCGGGCGCTCAAGCCGCTGATGCAGGACTACGACTACATCGTGATCGACTGTCAGCCCTCGCTCGGCCTGCTCACCGTGAACGCCCTGACGGCGGCTCACAAGGTGATCGTGCCGCTGGAGTGCGAGTTCTTCGCGCTGCGCGGTGTGGCCCTGCTGACGGAGACCATCGAGAAGGTCCAGGAGCGGCTCAACCCCGAGCTGGAGCTGGACGGCATCCTCGCGACCATGTACGACTCCCGCACGGTGCACAGCCGTGAGGTGCTCGCGCGCGTGGTCGAGGCCTTCGACGACCACGTCTACCACACGGTCATCGGGCGCACGGTCCGCTTCCCGGAGACCACGGTCGCCGGTGAGCCGATCACCACGTACGCCTCCAACTCGGTCGGCGCGGCCGCCTACCGCCAGCTCGCCAGGGAGGTGCTCGCCCGGTGTCACGCCGAGTGAGTCTGCCCGGGGCCGACGAGCTGTTCCGCACGACCGGGGGGATGGCCCTCCAGTCGTCCTCCCCGCGGCGCCCGGCGAACGGCGAGGCGAGGGTGCCCGCCCCGGCGGGCGAGAGCGACGAGACGGCCGCGGCGGCCGAGGACGCGGCGGCGCGGGGCGAGGGCGGCGAGGGTGCCGAACACGCCGCCACGGACGCGGAGTCGGGCGCCGAGTCGCGCAGCCGTTCCACGGGCGACGCCGATAAGGGCTCCGGACGCCGTGCGCAGACTGAGCAGGAAGGTTCTGCCGCCCAGGGCGGCGGCAAGTCCGCCGGTGCACCGGCGGCATCCGGGTCCTCCACCGCGCAGGCCCGGCGGCGGGCGCGGGCGGCCAACCGGCGGCCGAGCGGGCGTGAGCGGCACGACGAGAAGATCACCGTGTACGTCTCCGCCGAGGAGCTGATGGACCTCGAACACGCGCGCCTGGTGCTCCGCGGTGAGCACGGGCTCGCGGTCGACCGCGGGCGGATCGTGCGCGAGGCGGTCGCCGTCGTCCTCGCCGATCTGGAGTCGCGCGGGGACGCGAGCATTCTCGTACGACGGTTGCGCGGGCGCTAAGGGGTAGCCTTCCCGCCTGATGGCCACGAACGACGACCCCGCACCGCCCGCCCGCAGACGCGCCCTGGGGCGGGGGCCGGGGGCGGCGGCTCCCGCGGAGCAGCCCGCGGCTGGGCCCGAGCCCGCCGCTGAGCCCGATCCTGCGCCTGCGCCTGAGCCTGCCCCTGAGCCTGAGCCCGCGGCCGAGCCCGAGTCCGCGGCCGAGCCCGACGACGGGCGGTTCAAGGTCCGGCTCGCGAACTTCGAAGGGCCCTTCGATCTGCTGCTCCAGCTGATCGCCAAGCACAAGCTGGACGTCACCGAGGTCGCGCTCTCCAAGGTGACCGACGAGTTCATGGCGCACATCCGGGCCATGGGGGCCGACTGGGACCTCGACCAGACGACCGAGTTCCTGGTGGTCGCCGCCACCCTGCTCGACCTCAAGGCCGCACGGCTGCTGCCCACCGCCGAGGTCGAGGACGAGGCCGACCTGGCGCTGCTCGAAGCGCGGGACCTGCTCTTCGCGCGTCTGTTGCAGTACCGCGCGTACAAGCAGATCGCGGACATCTTCAGCGGGCGGCTCGAGGAGGAGGCGCGGCGCTATCCGCGCACCGTGGGCCTTGAGCCGCACCACGCCGAGCTGCTGCCGGAAGTGGTCATCAGCATCGGCGCCGAAGGGTTCGCCAAGCTCGCCGTGAAGGCGATGCAGCCCCGCGCGAAGCCGCAGGTGTACGTCGATCACATTCACGCCCCGCTGGTGTCCGTGCGGGAGCAGGCCGCTCTCGTCGTCGCCCGGCTGCGGGAGCGGGGCGAGGCCAGCTTCCGGGTGCTCGTGGCGGACGCGGGGGACACCCTCACCGTCGTCGCCCGCTTCCTCGCCCTGCTGGAGCTGTACCGCGAGAAGGCCGTCGCCCTGGACCAGGAGGACGCCCTGGGGGAGCTGATGGTCCGCTGGACCGGCGGGGACGGCGCCGGGGAGCCGACCGTGACCGACGAGTTCGACCGGGCCCCCGAGCCGATGGAGGAGAAGGCGTGAGCGAGCACCCCACGGGATCCCTGGCGGGCGCCGTCGCAGACCTGGAGCTGCGGCCCGCGCTGGAGGCCGTCCTGATGGTCGTCGACGAGCCCGCCACCGAGGAACACCTGGCGAAGATCCTCCAGCGGCCCCGGCGCGAGGTCGCCGACGCGCTGCGCGCCCTCGCCGACGAGTACACCGTGCAGAGGCGGGGCTTCGAGCTGCGGCTCGTCGCGGGCGGCTGGCGGTTCTACACGCGTCCCGAGTACGCCGCGGCCGTGGAGGGCTTCGTGCTCGACGGGCAGCAGGCGCGGCTCACCCAGGCGGCTCTGGAGACCCTCGCGGTCGTCGCGTACCGCCAGCCGGTCAGCCGTTCGCGGGTCTCCGCGGTGCGCGGGGTGAACTGTGACGGTGTGATGCGCACCCTTCTCCAGAGGGGTCTGGTGGAGGAGGCGGGCGCGGAACCCGAAACAGGTGCGATCCTGTACAGGACGACGAACTACTTTCTGGAGCGGATGGGCCTGCGCGGCCTGGACGAGCTGCCGGAGCTCGCGCCCTTCCTCCCCGAGGCGGACGCGATCGAGGCCGAGAGCCAGGAGGGCGCTTTGTCGTTCGACCCGGACGCACCCGATGCGCCGGGGTACGAGTACACCCAGAGCACAGTCGACTAGACGGAACTTTTGATGCGAAGCAGCAACGGCAAGAACAGCAGCGGAAACAACGGCGGGAGCCGTGGTGGCAACAGCGGCGGCCGTGGCAGCAGCGGTGGCCGCGGCAATTACCGGGGTGCCGGTAACAGCCGCGACGACAGGCAGGGCGGCGGCAGGCAGGGCGGCGGCAGGCCGGGCGACAGGCGCGATGACAGGCGGGACGACAAGCGCGACGACAAGCCCAGCAGGCCGAGCAAGCCGCGCCCCGAGGAGCGCCGCTATGACGTGGGCGGCTCCGACGCGGTCTTCGGGTCCGCGGCGCGCAAGGGCCGCGGCGCGGCCGCGCGCGGTGGCGCCAAGGGCGGCCCCCGTACCTCCCAGGGCACCGGAGCCCGCGGCAGCCGTCGCGGCGCCCCCGCGACCTCCCGCGAGTTCGACACCCGGCAGGAGGAGCGCAACCGCGAGCGTTACGCGGGCAAGCCCAAGGTGAACCTCCCCAAGACCTTCCCCGGCGCCGAGCAGGAGGGCGAGCGCCTGCAGAAGGTGCTGGCCCGCGCGGGCTACGGCTCGCGCCGCGCCTGCGAGGAGCTGGTCGACGAGGCCCGCGTCGAGGTCAACGGCGAGATCGTCGTCGAGCAGGGGCTGCGCGTCGACCCCGAGAAGGACGAGATCAAGGTCGACGGCCTGACGGTGGCCACGCAGTCGTACCAGTTCTTCGCGCTGAACAAGCCCGCCGGTGTCGTCTCCACCATGGAGGACACCGAGGGCCGCCAGTGCCTCGGTGACTACGTGACCAACCGCGAGACGCGCCTGTTCCACGTGGGGCGGCTCGACACCGAGACCGAGGGCGTCATCCTGCTCACCAACCACGGTGAGCTGGCGCACCGCCTCACCCACCCCAAGTACGGCGTGAAGAAGGTCTACCTCGCGCACATCGTGGGCCCGATCCCGCGTGACCTGGGCAAGCAGCTCAAGGACGGCATCCAGCTGGAGGACGGCTACGCCCGCGCGGACCACTTCCGCGTCGTCGAGCAGACCGGCAAGAACTACCTCGTCGAGGTTACCCTCCACGAGGGCCGCAAGCACATCGTGCGGCGCATGCTCGCCGAGGCCGGCTTCCCCGTCGACAAGCTGGTGCGGGTGGCCTTCGGGCCGATCACCCTGGGCGACCAGAAGTCCGGGTGGCTGCGGCGCCTTTCGAACACGGAGGTCGGCATGCTGATGAAGGAAGTCGACCTGTAGACCGACCCGCGGGAAATCCTTGCGTAGGCCACCCCCCTCTCTTTATAGTCATCGAGACCATAAAGAGAGGGGGGTGGTCGTGCATGCGGGGTTACGACAAGCACGCCTTCGAACCGTTCGCCGTCACCGTCGACCTCGCGGTGTTCACCATCCGCGAGGGCGCTCTGCACGTGCTGCTCGTCGAGCGCGGCCAGGAGCCGTACGCGGGCCGCTGGGCGCTGCCCGGCGGATTCGTGCTGCCGGACGAGTCCGCCGAGAGCGCGGCCCAGCGCGAGCTGGCCGAGGAGACCGGGCTGGCGGACGTCAGCGGCCTCCATCTGGAGCAGGTGCGCACCTACAGCGAACCGGACCGCGATCCGCGCATGCGGGTCGTCTCCGTGGCCTTCGCGGCGCTCGTCGCCGACCCACCGGACGTGCGCGGGGGAGGCGACGCGGCCCGCGCGGCCTGGCTGCCCTACAGCCCGGCGGCGTACCGGCCGCTCGCCTTCGACCACGACCGGATCCTCGCCGACGCCCACGACCGGGTCGGCGCCAAGCTGGAGTACACCGGGCTCGCCACCGCCTTCTGCGCCCCCGAGTTCACCCTCGGCGAGCTGCGCCAGGTCTACGAGGCGGTCTGGGGCGCCGAACTCGACCCCGCCAACTTCCGGCGCAAGGTCGTCAACACCGCCGGGCTCGTCGAGGCGGTCCCCGGCGCGGCGCGGCTGACCGGCGGGCGCGGCAAGCCCGCGGCGCTCTTCCGGGCGGGCACCGCGACCGCCCTCCACCCGCCCCTGCTGCGCCCCACCTCGGAAGGACCGTCCTCATGAAGCGCGCCGCCACGGGATCCCTCATCGGCCTCGCCCTCGGGGACGCGCTGGGTTTCCCCACCGAGTTCAACGACGTGCCGTCGATCCTCGCCAAGTGCGGGCCCTGGCGGGAGATGGAGCTGCCGGACCCCGCCTTCATCACGGACGACACACAGATGACGCTGGCCCTGAGCCGGGCCCTCAAGACCGCCGCCGAGCGCGGCCTGTGCGGCCCGGAGCGGTTCGCGCACCTCGCGCGGCGGGAGTTCGTCGCGTGGAACGAGTCGCCGGACAACAACCGCGCCCCGGGTACCACCTGCATCCGGGCCTGCGAACTGCTCGCCGACGAGGAGCGGGACTGGCGGGACGCAAGTCAGCCGCACTCCAAGGGCTGCGGTGCCAACATGCGGGTCGCCCCGCTCGGACTGCTGCCCGGCATGGACGACGACGTGCGCGCGGGCGCCGCCCAGCTCCAGTCCGCCCTCACCCACGGCCACCCCACCGCGCTCGCCGCGAGCGACCTCACGGCGTACGCGGTGCGGCTGCTGGCCCGGGGCGCGGAACCGATGGGCCTGGTCGGCCTCCTGCGCTCGTACGCCCTGGACAACCGCACCCACTACCGCGAGGCGTGGCTCGGCGACCTGTGGACCCGCTCCCGGGCCTCGTCGCCGGAGCGGTTCATCGCCCACGGCTGGGACGAGTGCCTGGCCGTCCTGGAGCGCCTGGAGGCCGCGCTGCGGCAAGCCAACCCGGAGACCGACCCCTGCCTGGCCACCGGCGCGGGCTGGATCGCCGAGGAGGCGCTCGCCACCGGCCTGCTCTGCTTCCTGATGTTCGTCGACGAGCCCGTCACGGCCCTGCGCCGGGCCGCCTGCACCTCGGGCGACTCCGACTCGATCGCCTGCCTGACCGGGGCCTTCGCGGGCGCCCACCTCGGCGCCGACGCGTGGCCCGCCGACTGGGCCGGGCGCGTCGAGCACCGGGACGAGCTGCTGGGGTTCGGGGCGCTCTGGGACGCCTGAACCGACCGGCTCAGGCCGCCAGGGCCGAGGCCCGCCGTACCCGGAAGAGGAAGTCCGTGATCCGCTCCCGGTCCGGTTCGGCGGGCAGGGGGCTGTCGGGGGCCGCCACCCGAGCCTCGGCCGCGAGCCGGTCCATCCACGCCTCCACCTCCGGCCACGGCACCTCACCGCGCTTGACCGCGAGGAGCGGGTCCCTTTGGTCACCCACGTCGATCGTCAGCCTGCCGGTGCGCAGCAGGTCACGGCAGGACATGAGCAGGCGCAGCAGGTGCATGGCGTGCTTCCAGCGGGGTGCGCCATGGACGCGCAGGTCCGCCTCCAGCTTCTTGCGCTGGCCGAGCGCGTAGCCGGTGAAGGTCTCGTGGACCCGGCGGGAGAGGAACGCCTCGCGCAGCGCGAGCAGTTCCCGGCCGCTCTCCGTGACGTGCTCGACGTGCGGGGAGTGCAGGCACTCCAGGATGTTCGGATTGGCGCGCAGCGCGAGCGCGCAGAAGCGCTCCAGCTCCCAGCTGAACTGTTCGTCGGCGGGCCCGTCGAGGTGCGTGGGCGGCTTCTCGAAGCGCCAGTACAGCGCGGTGGGGGCGAGGAAGACACCCCTGCGGTCGGTGTCGCTGCCCTCCGTGGCCAGACCGAAGGCGCGCGAGCCCATCACGCAGGCGTAGATCGTGTGGTCGCGTACGAGGTCACCCGGGGGAAACGGGGAGGACGCGCGGTCGCGTACGAGGTCGTCGGCGGGCATGCCGGGAGCGTACGGGGCAGGCCGGGCCCCGCGCGTTCGAATATCCGGGACAGGCCTGGCCCGGTCCGTCTCGGCAGACGGGCGCCGCGCGCTCCCGCGACGGGCGCTGACTACCCTTGCCGTACAACAGTCATACGTACGCGAGCGAGGAGCAGCACTGTGGCGGTACGAGCGGTCCGGGGCGCCGTCCAACTGGAGCGGGACGAGGCCGGGCACATGCGCGAGCAGGTAAGCGCGCTGCTCACCGCCATCCTGGAGCGCAACGCGCTGACCGGGGACGACCTGATCAGCATCTGGTTCACGGCCACCCCCGACCTGCACTCCGACTTCCCCGCGGCCGCCGCCCGCGGGCTCGGCATCGGCCTCGCCGACGTACCGCTGATCTGCGCGCAGGAACTGGACATCGAGGGCGCCATGCCCCGCGTCGTCCGCGTCCTCGCGCACATCGACACCGACCGCCGCCGCTCCGAGATCGCGCACGTCTACCTCGGTGCCGCCGCCGCACTCCGCAAGGACATCGCCCAGTGAGAACCGCCCTCGTCATCGGCACCGGCCTGATCGGCACCTCCGCCGCACTCGCCCTCGCCTCCCGCGGCGTCACCGTCCATCTCGCCGACCACGACCCGGCGCAGGCCCGCACCGCCGCCGCGCTCGGCGCCGGTACCGACGAATCCCCTGAGGGACTTGTCGACCTGTGCGTCGTCGCCGTACCGCCCGCGCACGTCGCCGCCACCCTGGCCGACACCATGCGGCGCGGCGCCGCCCGCGCCTACCTCGACGTGGCGAGCGTCAAGGGCGGCCCGCGCCGTGAGCTCGAGGCGCTGGGCCTCGACCTCGCCCCGTACATCGGTACGCACCCCATGTCCGGGCGCGAGCGCAGCGGCCCGCTCGCCGCCACCGCCGACCTCTTCGAGGGACGGCCCTGGGTGCTCACCCCGACCCGCGACACCGACACCGAGGTGCTCAACCTCGCCCTGGAGCTCGTCGCGCTCTGCCGTGCCGTGCCCGTCGTCATGGACGCCGACGCCCACGACCGCGCGGTCGCCCTCGTCTCCCACATGCCGCACCTGGTCTCCAGCATGGTCGCGGCCCGCCTGGAGAACGCCGAGGAAACCGCCGTACGCCTGTGCGGCCAGGGCATCCGCGACGTCACGCGGATCGCCGCCTCCGACCCCCGGATGTGGATCGACATCCTCTCGGCCAACCCCGGCCCGGTCGCCGACCTGCTGGCCCAGGTCGCCGGCGACCTGGAGGAGACCGTGACCGCGCTGCGCGCCCTCCAGTCCGCCGACGAGGAGAAGCGGTCCGAGGGCGCGGCGGGCGTCGAGAGCATGCTGCGGCGCGGCAACGCGGGCCGGACCCGGGTGCCCGGCAAGCACGGCACGGCCCCGGCCGCGTACGAGATCGTCGCGGTGCTCATCGACGACAAGGCCGGCCAGCTCGCCCGCATCTTCGCCGACGCGGACCGCGCGGGCGTCAACATCGAGGACGTCCGCATCGAACACGCGACCGGTCAGCAGGCGGGCCTCGTGCAGCTCATGGTGGAGCCGAAGGCCGCGGCCGTGCTCAGCGCGGCGCTGCGGGAACGCGGCTGGTCGATCCGGCAGTAGACGTTCCGGTCCGGCGGCAGGGGGATCGCCTCGGAGCGGCCTCGGCGGGGGCCGCCGAAGGGGCTGTAAGGGCAGCGGGCGCGAGCCAGTAACCT
>NZ_WMBF01000159.1:0-13607 GCF_019400875.1 Streptomyces anatolicus
CACCTGACCGGCCCGGGGTGGACCCGTAACAAACCGGGCCCTCCTGCAAGAGACCCGCTCGGCAGTACGGTGTCCCGTATGCGCCCCGACAAGCCTGCCGCCGCCGACCACGCCGACGCCGACCACATCGCCGAAGCCGCACGCCTGGAGCGCACGGCCGGCCTGTACCCGGAGGACGCCGAGCCGCTGCTCCTCCAAGCCGCCGCCCACCTCGAACTGGCCGGCGCCCGCGAGCGCGCGACGGCGCTCTACGACCGCCTGCTCTCCGCGAACGCCGAGCACCCCCCGGCCTCCCCCCTCCTCATCCGCGCGCTGAAGGCATCGAACCTCTGGGAGTACGGCCACGAGGCGGAGGCAAGGGCGATCATCGAGGGAGTCCGCGCGGCGGCCCCCAGGGACCCGGCGCCGTGGGTGATCGTGGCGGAGTCCCTGGAGTCCCACGACGAACTGGAACAGGCCCACGCCACATTCACCGAGGCGGCAACCCTCCTGCTCCCCCCGGAGACAGCAGACCCCGCATACGCGACGCACCCCCTCCTCTTCGGCCGCCACCGCGTACGCCGCCTGCTGGGCGCGGACCACGACGCGTGGGACACCCTGGCGGACCGCATCTCCACGGCCCCCGTCCCCCTGGACGAACTCCACGACCCGAAGCGCGTCTGGTCCCTGGGCTCGGAGAACCCCGCGGAACTCCGCGCGGAGATCGCCCGAATCCAGGCGGAGTTGGGCTCGTACAGGCAGGCCCTGTCGCGCCCCTTCCCGGTAGCGATCCTCCATTGGCCGGCCCCGGAACTGACGGAACTCCTGACGGCGTACCCGCCCCTCGCCGCCGAATACCCCTCCCACGAGGAGCACTTGGCGACAATAGAGTCCTCACTCCGCGAACTGGCCACCTCAGGCACCCCCAACCTGGGCATCGTCACAGGCACGGTCCCGTCCTACGAAGCCTTCGCAGCCTCAGAATCCGCGTCCCCGGAGGACCCGAACCTACTCCCCCAATACGCGACGACACTGGCGGCCCGGGGCCGAGCGGTGGCTTGGCCCCCTGAGCGGGATGGGAAGTGCTGGTGCGGATCTGGGGCGGCTTATGGGGCGTGCCATGGTGGTGGAAGCACCACCTGATGCCGTCCGCAGTTCTATAGCGCCGAAGGAAAGCGACGCCGTGCCCGAGAGCGAAGAGTGGACCCCTCCAGTGGGATCATGGGCCTCGTCGGCCGCTCGGCGGCGCAATATGCAGGCGATCCGGAGCAGAGATACCAAGCCTGAATGGCTGCTCCGGCGCCTGCTGCATGCCCAGGGGCTGCGGTACCGCGTCGCCGCGAAGCCCCTTCCGGGCCTCCGGCGGACAGCCGACATCGTATTCCGGCCTACGAAAGTCGCGGTCTTCATTGACGGCTGTTACTGGCACGGGTGCCCTGAGCACTACGTTCCGCCCAAGACGAATTCGGGCTACTGGTCAGAGAAAGTCGTCCGCAACATAAAGCGTGACCGCGATACCGATGAGCAGCTGTCAGCCGCCGGATGGACAGTTCTCCGCTTCTGGGAACACGAATCACCGGAGGAGTGCGCTGGCAGCGTCCTCCGCGTCGTCCTCGAGCGTCGGCAGGCTCTGCTGCACGGGGACCTCAGCGGCGACCAGTGAGGGATCGTCCTCCGGCTCAAAGGCAGGGCTTGGGTCCTCGAGTACCGGGCCCCTACGGGACAGCGCCTCATGGATGGCCTCGCCCACCGCCGCGGCGACCGGAGGCGGAAACGCATTGCCAACCTGACGGTAGCGTGCCGTCTTGCCCCCGCTGAACTCCCACGGCCCCTCAGGGTGCTCATCATCGGGGAAGCCCTGGATGATGGCAGCCTGCTGGACCGTGAGCTTAGGGCCCCTGGTCAGGTTACCGAGGTCCCTGTCGGGGTCGGCCATGCTCTCTTCGTCATTGGCTACACCCATGCCATCGATGCCCAGAGCTGCCCAGGCCCGCTTCGCCCGGGTCGGGCCAAGGTCCGCTCCGCCGTGCTTTTTGGACCCGCCCACCAGCGTCGGCGCGACAGTGCCGCGACTCGCGTCATCGTGCCACTTAATGAAACGTTCGCTACCCACTCCCAGCCGTCTTTCCATGCTGGGGCCCAGCGCGTCGACTACACGGCGCAGCTTTTTCTGAGGAACTGGCCAGTCAAAGCCGCGATACTCATCCTTGCGGATTGCCACCAGGATGGCACGGGGCCGGAGCTGAGGCACTCCATAATCCTGTGCGTGCAGAACGCGCCAGCCGCAGATGACGTAGTCGGCCTTGCGCAGTCGGTTCTTGATGTAGTTGCGGTAGTAGCGGAACTTGCGTTCTGGCTCCACCAGCCCCCGGACATTTTCGATCATCACCGCACGAGGCTGCAACTGCTCAACAAGCTCCAGCATGCGAGGGAAAAGGTCGCGCTCATCGTCCCGGCCCAGCTGAAGCCCCGCCGCCGAGAAGGGG
This sequence comes from Streptomyces anatolicus, assembly GCF_019400875.1. NCBI lineage: Bacteria > Bacillati > Actinomycetota > Actinomycetes > Kitasatosporales > Streptomycetaceae > Streptomyces > Streptomyces anatolicus. Next base: position 2,466 of record NZ_WMBF01000159.1, read on the forward strand.
GGGCAGGGCACGCCACCCGCAAGAAGATCAAGCTGCCGCGGGCGGAGCATCTGCTTCTGCCGACCAGATCCCGGCTTCACTCCGTGACTCTCGGGGTCAGGAACTTCCTTGAGTGGCTCGAACTTCGTGACGTCTGCCTCACGAATCAGGCAGTGATCCTTCTCCCAGGCCCACGACGGACGTGCCGCGATGTTCTTCCTCAGCGTCTCGGCAGCATGCTTGTCGATCTCCACCAGCGCGAGATGCCGGAAGCCAGCCTGGTGAAGCCCAACAGCTTGGCCGCCGGCCCCCGCGCAGATCTCGATCGAGGTCAGCTTGCGGTGGGCGGTCCCCATCGGCTCCTCCTGGTACGGCGAATTGCAGACACGCAAGTGTCGCATCCCTCCGGACCAGGAGGCACAGGACCGGCCGATTACCTCACAGAGGCGTCAGCTTCCCAAGAGACGGTCCAAGTCGCTCTGGAGCTCCTCCCTCATGACCGCCGGAAGCTGCCGGTACATCGCCCAGACCCTTTCCAGCTGGGACATGGCACGCCCGTCGGCCTTCATCCAGCTGAGCAACTCCTGCTTATCGCGCCTGCGCAACTCCGTCACCCGGTCCCAGACCTGCTCCTTGGTCATCTGCACCCCCGTGAGGTGCCTCACGGTCTCGTTGCAACGCGCGCACTCCGTAATCAGATCCTCAGCCTCGGCCGCACTGCCGGACCTGTGCGGATTTACGTGACCGACTGTGAGCCGTACGTGTGCGCTCGAATCATCCGCGTACGGCTCCCCTGCCGCATGCCCGCATCGGCGGCAGGCGTGGCCGTCCCGCTCAAACACCAGCCGCCGGGTCTTGGAACTGATCTGCCGAAGACCTGCCGCCCTGTGCTCGGGCTCCCAGACAGGGCGCCCGATCACCTCTAGGTACAGCTGGTCAGGCTGCAGGCTCGGCCGATCACGGTTGGTCCTGATCACCCATCCCGCGGGCCGCAGATCGCGCATGCGGCGGTCCACCTGCTCCGCCCCTTGAATCGCCGCGCGGAGCCTGGCCCTGGAGAAGACTCCACCCTCGCCGATCTCATCCCGAAGCCACAACGCGACCCGGATCCGCGTACCGAGCCCTTCATTCCGCCAGCTCAACCCTGATTCAACCACTCGCACGCCAATCGCTCAGACATTCCATACATGCCTCCATCGGATGGAAACCGTAGCTTGCCGCTACTTGCCGCGGCAAGTAGCGGCAAGCTGCTCTCGTCCCGAACCCCACGCCGATGAGGACCAGCTGTGCTTTACGAATCTGTCACGGCCAGTTACCGCACCTGTGTCGAACTGTGCTCTGGCGCCGGTGGCCAGGCTCTCGGTCTCGAGCAGGCCGGCTTCGCCCACCAGGCGCTCGTGGACTTGGACCACGACTCCTGTCTCACGCTGCGGCAGAACCGCCCGGACTGGAATGTCGTGCAAGCAGATATCCGGTCGGTCGAATGCTGGCGTATCGCGACGTCGGCTCGCCCCTGCCTCCTGGCGGCCGGCGTTCCATGCCCGCCGTTCTCGATCGCCGGCCGACAGCTGGGGCAGCGTGACGAGCGCGATCTGATCCCTGCGGTACTCGCCCTCATCCCGTCCGTCCAACCGAGGGCGATCCTCCTCGAGAACGTCAGAGGATTGCTCCAAGAGAAGTTCTCGGCCTACCGGGCTAACATCATCCGCGCCCTCTCTAACCTTGGCTACACCGCGGAATGGCGCCTTCTCTACGCCCGCGACTTCGGCGTTCCTCAGTTGAGGCCGCGCGCGGTCCTAGTGGGCCTGGAGAGACAGGCCTTCACTAACTTCCACTGGCCTACCGGGCTCACGCTCGTTACGGAGACGGTCCATGTAGGCGACGTTCTGCGCGAGTCAATGGCATCCAGGGGCTGGAAGCTCGCGGACGTCTGGGCCTCTCAAGCCCAGCGGATCGCGCCAACCCTGTGTGGTGGCTCGCGGAAGCATGGGGGCCCCGATCTGGGGCCTTCCCGGGCCAGAGAGGCCTGGGCGGAGATCGGGGTGAATGGCTCTAGCGTCGCCGACGAGCCGCCAGCGCCTCACGATCAGCTACCGGTGAGATTGACAGCGCCCCAACTCGCCCTGCTGCAGGGCTTTCCACCGGACTGGGCATTCACAGGAGGAAAGACATCCGTCTGCCGACAAGTAGGCAACGCGTTTCCACCACCCGTGGCACGAGCGGTCGGCCGCGCTATCGCAGAAGCGCTGGATGAAGCGGACACCTCTCTCCGGGACATCGATACTCCCCACAGCGGCAAAAGGGGGGATACCGATTCCGGGATGATCCACCTACCGCCACCCGTCACTAGGCCAGGAACCAGCGCGTGTCCAGGCACCGAATAGCGAGCAGACTCCCAAGAGCCCCTGCGGTCCTGGTCCCTGGGCGCCGCCTGGCAGAGCCAGTTCCTGTCGACCGTGACTAGATTCAGAGCCTCGCCCTGTCCGCCCACAAGCACCGCGGCGCAAATCCAGTCACCGTCTCCACGCATCACTTCGTACTCGTGTCGCGACAAGTGAACAACTAACCGGGTGGGGTCAGTCGTGGCCTTCACCTCGAGATGCGCCGTGTCACCCTCGCTCGATTCCACGTCGATATCAAACCCGAAGGAGTCAGAGACAGCTGCCACATGCACGATCCGACGAGCTCCGCCCATAGCGAGCATTTCCAGCACTGCCGCCTCACCCGCCATGCCGACAGCACGTCGAGCGGATGCGGCCTCCTCATTCCACTTGGCCCTTGAAATAGTCAACGGGGCAGTGCTGTCGCAGTTTTCACTTCCCTGAACCAGCACGACAGGCTGATCGCAGTTGTCCAAAAGCCCTCTCCCGCGTAGCCACGCGAGCCCTTCCGCGTACTGCGCTGGCGTCAGGTCCGCGTAGCCCGGATGGTGCGTGAACAGAGCCCTGGATCGGGGTACGTCCGCGATACGAAGCAGCTCCAGCCAGCGGAGCGCCGCTCGTCGCGTCCCTTCACCTAACGACATGAGAATCGATGTGCCGCAGGAGAGCGCGGACATCGGCCATGTCCATCCCTGCTGCGAGCGAGGGTTCCTCCTGAAGGTCCGCGAGCTGCTGAACGGATGGATCATCCAGAATTCTTCCCATGAACTCGAGCTTCTCCTTCAGCCGCAAGGCGACCACCTCGTCGATCGTCCCCTCAACCGCTAGTGCCGTGACCCGCGTCTCCGTTCCGGGTGCAAGTCCGAGTCGATGAATGCGGTCTAGGCTCTGAAGAAATCGGCCCGCCATAAAGTCGCGGTCAACATACACGGCGTCATGGCAGACGTGGTGAAGGCTGATGCCCTCGCCCAGGGTCGCGGGGTTAGAGAGAAGCACATGACAGTCAGGGTCTTCCCTGAACCGCTTGAGCTGCTCCTCGCGATCAGGCGTCCCTCCATGCACCACGGCTGGCTGGTAGGCGGAGAAGAGTCGCTCCATGGTGGTGATGCTCCGCACGAAGGTCGTCCATACCAGCGTCTTCCGTCCCAGAGCGGCATTCTCCGCGACGATACTCAGTGCTTCCTTGTATTTCGGGGAGAACTCATAGTCCGGCAACTGCTTGAGCAGGGAGTACAGGGAGTCCGTCTGCGGCACCTCCAAGGGCGGGACCCGGTAGTCGAGCGGCGCGTACCTGCTCTCCCCCTCCATGAGCAGGGCAGGACTGGTCGCCGCCATGAGCAGACGCAGCATGGCCTTGCCCAGAGCGTCGAAGTCTTCTCGTCCGGCCTCGGCCCGGGCGGTGTAGCGGCCGACGAGCGCGTCGTATACCTCTCGGTGCAGAGGTGGGAGGGCGACATAGCGGATGCGTGTCTCGAACGGAGGGAGACCGAGTTCGTTCTTAGTGGTCCGCGTAAAGAGCGGCCGCAGCACCGTACTCGCGTGGGCGAGGTCGCCACCGGACACAGCGTTGGTCACGACTCGGCGACCATGCCCGGGCCAGACGAAGGACAGAAGGTTCTCTAGGTCGCGTGCCCCGTTGGGGGCTGGTGTCCCAGTAAGGATGAGACGCCGACGGGCCAATGGCCCAAGTGCCATGCAGGCGCTGCCGTAGATGCCCCGTGCCCCGAGCTTCATACGATGCGCCTCGTCAAGGATAATCATCGACGGGGCGCCGCGGAGCCAGGTCGCAAGTGCAGCCAGGGAACGGTCGAGTCTTTCGTAATTCACGATGAGGACGTCCGTCCCCGGACCAGGCATGCGCTCCATAACCCGGGCAGCGAGCGGCTCCTTGAAACACGCCGCGCTTTCAAAAGTCCAGGACTCGTAGGCAGACTTGGGGCTCACCACGAGCAGCCTTCCCACATCTCCCCGTTCCCGCATCGCGGCGAATACCGCGAGTCCGACTCGGGTCTTGCCAGCGCCCGGAACCGAGAAGTTCGCACCATGCTGTAGCGACAGGAGGCGTGCGATATCTCGCCGCTGAAAATCGGTGAGATCGGCGCTCCACTCAGGACCGAGCTGGTCCAGGACTGTGTCTGGTGTGACGGCGGGCACCGCGTCAGGGTGCTCAAGCCATTGCTCGGCTCGCTCGGCATCGTCAAGGACGCTTCCGACGAGGGCGGCTAGCTCCTCTTCCCATTCAACGTCCGGCGAAGGCCAAACAGTCAGCGCCTCAAGTCCCGTAAGGAAGTCATCGAGGTCGACCTCGACTGACAGCAGAGAGCGCTGACCGGCAGCGGGGAAACGTGCCGCCAGTTTGGCGAAGTCACCTTCACGCCCCTGCGCGGCGCGGAGAACGGCACGCGTGCGGGTGACATCGGAAGCGATACGCAGTGACGGTTCCGCGGGCGCGGTCACGCGCGCTCCTGCCTGACCGATTCGCGGAGCCACGAGACACCGTCGCCCGGCGCCTTGATGCTGCGGTGGGTCGCTACCGCGAGTTTGGTCAGAGTCTCACGGAGGGAGAGGACCGCCTCGTCGAATGCCTCTTCGTCGAGGCTCCCAGACGCCCTGGCCAGCGTGAGGTCGGTGATGCACTGCTCGATGTCCTGGCAGGCATCGGTAATGCGGTCCTGTGCCGCCTGCTTACGCTTGCGGACCCGGGCATCCTTGCCTGCTGGATCCAGAGCCTTCTCGACTGCCTCGCGAGCGGCACCGAATGTCTCGGTGGCTGTCTTGCTTCGCTCGGTGAGCAGCCCGTCCTCCGCGGTCTCTACTGCCTTGGCCTTCAGGATCGTGTCCGTCAGGGCCTTGGCCTGGGCGACCTTGGGCGCGGCCGATTTCATAGTGCGGTTAAGCCCCGGAATCGTTACTGCGGCGGGAGCCTCGCTCTCGGTCTTCATCGTGTCCGGCAGCTTTTTGTCCAGGTAGCGGTCCCTGAAGTCAGGTTCGATCAGCCGTACGTCGGTCTTGGAGAACCCCAGAACGATGGCCGCGAGCCTCGTCTCCTTGAGAACCTCCGCACTGTCCTTGCTCACCGCGGATTCCTTGACGTAGCGGCGGTAGAGCTCGCGAAGCTTCTCCTGATGCTGCTCGAAATCCAGCAGCCGCAGCTTCGCACCGCCGTCCTTGGACCGTTCGATCAGATCGCGGAGGCATGTGAGGATCCACAGATCCTGCTCACATGTGCTGGCACGGATCCGGAACTCCCGCGCCACGTCAGCCAGCGTACGACCCATGAGGTGCTGCTCTTCCATGGCCAGCAGCCGGTTAATGTACGAGTAGTCGCGCCGCTGGTCTGGCCGGAGCTGGAGGGACAGCTCAACCGCATTGATGTCGTCCCATGTGCACGACTCTGGCAGCACACCGACCCGGATGTTCGCGACGCCCAGTTTCTTGAGGGCCGCGCGACGGGTGTTTCCGTTGACCAGAATGCCGTCTCGTGTGATGAGCCCAGGCTCGTTCTGCCGGTAGACGCGGAGGCTCTCCATCAGCTCGTCGAAGTCGGGGTCCCTCTTGGACGGGTCCGCCGGCAGCATCTGCAACAGGTAGTGCAGGTAATCCTGGCTCTTCGGTGCCCAGGGTTCTGCGTCAAGCAGCTTGTCCTGCTCGGGATCGTGGCTCCGCTGGGCGCGGACGCGGTGCGTACCTGGGTTGTAGTAGAGCGAATCCACCGGCATGTCGATAACCTCGACGAACAGCGGCTGGGTACGCCACTCGACGGTGAGTGTCTCCTTGACCCCGTTTCCGCCCTCGATTTCCTTCAGCCGCTGTTCGACCAGCACCCTATTCTCTTCCGCCAGCGGCGGTCGGCCGAAATTCTTGCTCACCAGATTCTCCTAAGAGGCGTCAAGGTTGTTAACTTTGCCCGAGAACTATCCGCCCGAGGGGAAGGCGTTTCGGCCGCCAGGGGGCGCCGAAAGGATTGCGCTGCCCTACTCAGACGGCGGCTTCAGGGCGTGGCGGACCTTCGCCCTTGACTCTTCGGGGAGTGCCCGGTAGTCGGCCCAGAACGACTCCGCCGCACTGAACTCCCGCTGATCGCGCTCCATCCAGGACGAAAGCATCCTGCGATCCAGGCCGCTGAGGCCCTCGGCACGCTTCAACATTTCCCCGAGGTCCGCCGTCACCGCACCGCGCCCGCCCACCCGGCACCGGTTGCACTCGGCTACGAGCTCCGTCTTCTCGGTACCGTCGGGCTGCCGCACCACCCGGCGGGCGATGTCGATCTGAGCCGCCTCCTGGCCGCCGGCATAAAGCTCACCCGGGGCGATGCCGCACGCCCTGCAGAAGTGGCCGTCCTGTGCGAGCACTTCACGTCGTCGGGTCTGAGTGATCGAGGTGCCAGGGCGTGTGCCCTTACCGGGCTGCCACACCGGCTCACCCTGCTTCACGAAACGCTGCTCGTGCTGGCCGAGAGAGGCGTCCTCCCTGTTCGTACTGATCAGCCAGCCGTGGTCACGCAGGTCCCGCACCCGCCGGTCGGCCTGACTGACCCCGGGGAAAGCCGCCTTCACGTCCTCCTTGGTGAAGACGTTCCCTTCACCCACCACGGTCACCAACCACAAGCCGGCACGCTTCATGGTGCCGAGCTTCGGGTCCCTCCACGACGGCATGTCCACCTCGTACCCCTTTCGTCAGGTCTCCTGCGTTCTACCGAAGCCCCGAGCGATTCGGCTTCAGCCAGCACTAGAACCCTGACCCAGGGCTAACGGAAAAATCCAGCCCAGACGACGAGTTGCAGCACTGCAAGATGTTGCACTGCCGCAATCAACGAAATCCCTATTCAACCCGGCCGCAGGCCGAGCAGTATGGAAGGTCTACACGAACTTCGAGCATCGGTGGCGAAGGGCTGGCATGACCAGACGACCCGTACGCAGAATCACCCAACACGGCGACCCGGTACCGCGAATCAGGGAGGCGTTCTTCGCTGCCTTCAGTGAGGTCGTGGAGACCGTGGCCGTGCCCCACAAGGTGATCGCGAACAAGGCGGGCGTAGGCCTGTCCAGCATCTCTTGCTACAAGGGTGAGCGCGTGCCGGAGGAGCCAGGGCCGCTTGAGCGCATCTACAAAGTTCTGGATGAGGAAGCACGGACACGCGACCTGAGGTTGCCGCACTCACTGCCGCACCTCCTCGCCCTTCGAACGGCTGCCACGGTCGAGAGAACCGATCCCGACGCCGCCGCACAGGTCCTTGCTTCCCTGCTGCGGCGGCCGGCTTCCGAGGCCTGGTTACGCGGTCGTAAAAGGCGCCTGCTGCACGCCCGCAGAAAAGCCGCACGCTTGCCGGTACCGGCGAAGGTGCCGGTCCCCCGGCAAACGGGGGACCGGCACCTTGCTCCAGCCAAGCACTCCGCCGAAATCGCCGACTATCTCCGCCACGTGGCTGCGGGCCGGTTCCGGCATGCGCAATTCATCGCTTGGATGCTGGGCATCAACCTGGACGCCCAGGAGTTTCCACGGGCGATCGCCTCGTTCCGGACCGCTGGAGCGGAAGAGGGGATTGAGGCGATGCTCCATGCCGCTGCCGACCGCGACGACATCCAGCTGCCCATCGACATCGCTGTGACCCTGCTTGAAGAGGGACAAGTCACCGACGCCCAGACCATATTGGGGGCCATCCGCACTGCTACAAACCCGTGAGCTGCCCGTGCCGGCACAACAGGCGTCTACTACCTACGCCGCGCCGGCCTCCTCCTCGAAGTGCATCTGCGCCCGGTCAAGCGTCTGCTCCGGGTCCCCTCCCTGCGCCAGCAGCCAATGAAGCAGGTCGGCGATCACGTCCGTGGCTGCCTCCTCGAGAACTGCGAAAGTCGGCGACACGGCATAACTCGCGTCGGCCACTCGCCGATACTCCTCAAGCACCAGCGCGGCACGCCGTACCCGCACGCAGTGGCGGGCCGGCTCAATAGAGAGCTCGCACCACACAGCCTTTCCTGTCGCTGTGAGCAGGGTGCCCCACTCCTCGCACAGGGAGACCAGCAAGTGGAGGCCCCGCCCGCATTCCGCTTCCCCGCACACGTCACTCAGGGCCGGCATCATACGGCTCTTGTCGTGCACCTCCATCCGGAGGCGGTCACCACTCGCTTCGAGGATCAAGGTCGCCGGCGCACCTTCACCCACGTGCTTGATGACGTTCGTCGCCAGTTCGGTTGCTACCAGGCCGGCCTCGTCGGTGACGCTTCGAGCACCCCATTGCTCCAACTTGCCCTTCACCGCCTTACGGAGCTGATGCACTTCCGTCGGCGCCGCTTCAAACGGCAAGACGCAACGCAGGCGCCTTGCACCCGCTTCGTACAAGGGCATGGAGAGACTCCCTCCCGGGCCACGCAGCGCTGCGCCTGCCGTATCTGTACGGCTACACCGCGTAGTGAACTGGAGCGAGCATGGCACAGAGAAGTCTCGCTGTGTAACTTCTCACGGGCATCGTTCGAGTGAATCCGCTAGAACACCAACTCGTCGCCCACATAGCCTGCTTGCGGCGCCTCAGGGCCGGGTGCCCGGCCTCCCGGGAGGAGCTTGATGTCACTACGAACCACCACACGCCGCCGCCAGCTAGGCGCCATGATGCGAAAGCTGCGGGCCCGCAAGGGCCTGACCCTTGAGGAAGCTGGCACCCTCGTTGGGGTGTCCAAGGCAACGGTCAGCCGGTATGAGACCCAGGCCGGCCCCGTCAAGTGGCTCGTGGTCGATGCTCTTTGCCGCGAGTACTCGGCGAGCGATGCCGAACGCCGCGCTGTCGTAGCTCTCGCGAAGGATGCCAGGCAGCAGGGATGGTGGAGATCGTTCACTGACTCTATCCCCGAGAGCATGAACCTCCTGCTCACGCTCGAGGACGAAGCAGTACGTGAGGACCACTTCTCGTGCGTCTACGTGCCGGGACTGCTCCAGACACGCGCCTACAGCACCGCGGTCCAGCACGCCAACGAAATGCGGCTCGCCCCAGCGGAGATCGAGCGGCTCGTAGACATCCGTATGAAGCGGCAGGAGGTCCTGAACCGCGCGAAGCCCCCTCGGCTGTGGGCCATCCTCGACGAGTCGGTCATCCGTCGCGTCGTGGGCTCCCCCTCGGCCATGAAGGAACAACTCGACCGCCTTCTCGAAGCGAACGAGTCACCCGGCATCACACTCCAGGTCCTGCCTTTCTCTAAGGGGGCTCACTCCGCGGCGCTCGGAAGTTTTGTGATCATCGGCGGCACCGAACCAGCGCTGGACGTCGTGTACGTCGACCTCCACACTGGCTCGCTTTTCCTGGAGAAGGACGAGGAACTGGAGCGCTACCGACTTGCGTTCGACTATCTCCGCGCACAAGCGTTGGACATGGAAGCTTCTTCATCCATGATTCAGCGCGTCCGCGAGGAGCTGTAATGCCTGTTGAGTGTCTGCCCCCCTCGGTCCTCCCGTGGTTCAAGTCGTCCTACAGCGGCGGCAACACCACCGAGTGCGTGGAGGCGGCGTTCATCTCGCACGGCGTCCTCATACGTGACTCCAAGCAACCCGATGGCCCCTGCCTCCTGATCTCCTCCGTAGCCTGGGACCAGTTCATCGTGGCCGCCGCCATCTGACTCCACATGCCCGATGTGCCGTGATACGTATGAGAAGAGAAGACCCTTGCCCTACGCCCCCGAGAACGACCAGGACCGCAAGTTCCTCAACCACGCCATCGCCAACTCCCGCCGCGCGCTGGAAGACGGCGGCAAGAAACCCTTCGGGGCCGTTCTCGTCGTGGGTGGGGAAGTGGTGGGGGACGGAGTGAACTCCGTCGTCGAGTTGAATGATCCCACCGCGCATGCCGAAGTCATGGCTCTGCGGGACGCGGGGCGGCGGCTCGGGCGGTACTCCTTTGGCGACGGGGTGCTTTACGCGAGCAGTGAACCCTGCCCCATGTGTCTCGTCGCCTGTTACTGGGCCGGGATTCCGCGGGTCGTCTACGGCGCCACCACGCACGACGCCGCCGCCAACGGACACGAGGACCTGCGGTTCTACCGCGACGTCGCGTTGCCCGGCGCCGAGCGGCGGCTGGTGGACGAGGTGTCCGTCGACGGTGCGCCGCGCTCGGCCGCCGTGGATGTTCTCGCCGCGTGGGCGGCGGCGCAGCCCGGCCCCGTGGAACCGAAGTTCTGACGCATCCCGCTCCCCGGGTTCCGGGTGCCGCGCGTTAGCCTCGGGCCAGGAAGAAAGACATTAGGGACGTACCACCGAAAGGCGGGCCATCATGGCGAAGATTCCGGGAGCGGTCGTGGCGGCCGGCGGGCTGGTCGGCGGGTACAGCGTCGCTCGGTTCACCAAGAAGCGGCCCCTGGGCGGCGTGGTGCTCGCCGCTGCCGGGGGTGTCGCCGCTCGGCAGTGGCAGCAGGTCGCCAGGGGGAAGGCCGCCGCCGCGCTCAGTGCCGTTTACCTCGCCGGGTTCGCCGGGTCGCATCCGTTGGCCAAGAAGGTCGGTGCCTGGCCCTCCGTCCTCGGGGTCGCGGGGGTTGTAGGAGGCGTCTCGTATCTGGTTGCTGATCGGCAGGGGTGAGCTGGGGTTTGGGTTCGCGGAGATCGGACGTTCGAGTGCCCCGCGCTCTTTTGGCGTGTCCTGTGATCATCCGGCGGGTCCAGCGCGCGTGAGGCGGCGTTTGCTGGGCACTCTGGAGGAGTTCTCTCAGCGTTGAGAGAGCCGTCGCCAAGGCCGCGCGAGCCGCGGGCCGGCGACGTGGGAACAGCGGAAGGAGCCGCCCGCCATGACCGCGTCGCCCACGCC
>NZ_WMBF01000015.1:0-36055 GCF_019400875.1 Streptomyces anatolicus
GGTGCTGCGTTGTGCGGCGGGTGCGGGTGGGTGGTGGCTGCCCTGTCCCGCCGCTTCGCGCCGGATGCTTCCCAGCCACCCGTTGCTCGGCGAATTTCGGGTGTCGTGTCGTGCGTGCGGGTTGGCGGTGGCGTTTCTGTCCCGCCGCTGCGCGGCGGATGTTCCCCACCCACCCGTTGCTCCGCGTCTCGCGGTTGGGTGCCGGGTCACGGGTGGGCGGGTGGGAGGCGCCCTCCGGGGAGAGAAAGCGGGGCCAGCTGCCCGGTCTAGGGCGTCGGGGCCGGCGGTGTGAGGTGGGCGGAGAGCCAGGTGGGGACGCCGCCCAGGAGGCGGAAGAGCCGCGCCGCCTCTGCCCGCAGCCGCACCGCCTCCGCCTCCGGCTCCGCCCCGGCCAGCGCGGCGAGCGCCGGCGCCGTCCCTACCAGATAACCCAGCTCCTCCCTCAGCCGCAGCGACTCGGCGAACCCGTGCCGCGCCTCCGCCAACTCCCCGTCCCGCAGGGCGAGTCCGGCGAGGTGGCGCCAGGTGAAGGAGAGCAGGAGATGGTCCCCCTGCGCCGTCGCCCCCGCGTGCGCCCGCCGGTACGCGGCCTTCGCGGCCTGCGGCGAGTCCGCTAGGTGCTCGGCGATCAGCCCCCGGCGGAAGTCGAGGAGGGGCCGCCCCACCGCGTGAGGAGCGAGCAGCGCCGCCGCCCTGCCGAGCGCCGTACGCGCCTCGTCGGCCCGGTCACGTACCCCCAACACCGTAGAGGCATACGCCAGTTGGCCCCGCTCGCAGGCCGCGCCCCCGCGATCGTCGTCGTCCTCGGCCAGCGCCTCCGCGCTCCGCAGCGCGTCCTCGGCCTCGCCCCAGCCGTCCCCGGTGAACAGGCACCGTTCGACGAGGAGCGCCGCCCGCTGGAGCGCGGGCGCGGCCCCGGCCCGCGAGGTGAGCAGCGCGGCCGCGTCGGTCCAGCAGCCGCGCGAGCGCAGCCGCCATACCGCGGTCTGGAGTGGATCGTCCCCTGCAATCGTTCCGGTACCAGACATGGCGGTATGCGCCACGTTGCCCTCCCCGAGCACACCATTGAGCTGTTGAGTCGTGGGCGAATCTCAGCATGGATGGCGGCGTCCGGCCAAGGGGCTGGGTGAAAGAATTCACAAAGGGCGGGCGCCGAACGCGGCCCGGGCCACCCGCAGTTCGGGCGGCCCCGGCCGGGCCTCGCCGGATTTCCTCAGCTCATCCGTAGCGCGAGGAAGAAATCGAGCTTGTCCTCGAGGCGGGAGAGGTCGCGGCTCGTCAACTGCTCGATACGGCCCACCCGGTAGCGCAACGTGTTGACGTGCAGGTGCAGCCGCGCGGCACAGCGCGTCCAGGAGCCGTCGCAGTCGAGGAACGCCTCAAGGGTGGGGATCAGCTCCGCCCGGTGCCGCTGGTCGTACTCCCGCAGCGGGTCGAGGAGCCGCGCCGTGAACGCCCGGCGCACGTCGTCCGGGACGAAGGGGAGCAGCAGCACGTGCGAGGCCAGCTCCTGGTGCCCGGCCGCGCAGACCCGGCCGGGGCGGGCGGCGGCGACCCGCCGGGCGTGCCGCGCCTCTTCGAGCGCCCCGCGCAGTCCCTCCGCCGAGTGGACGGAGGCGCTGACGCCGAGCGTGAGCCGCCCGTCGCCGTCGAGGCCCGCCGACAGCGGCTCGCGGACGGACTCCAGGAGGGCGTCGGCGAGCAGCCCGGTCTCGGAGCCGTCGTGCTCGGTCGAGACGGCGGGGAGCGGCACCAGCGCGATGGCCTCGTCGCCGGTGTGCGCGACCGCGATCCGGTCGGACGGCTCGGGCCCGGAGGAGAGGGGGTCGACGAGGATCTCCTCCAGCAGGGACTGGGCCACCGGGCCGCCGTCGATGTCGCCGCCGTCCCACTCGACGCGGGCCACGACGACCTGCCAGTGCGGGGCCGCGCCGAGCCCCGGGAGGAGCACGGGCGCGGCGACCCGCAGGCGCGCCGCGATCTCCGCCGGGGCCGCGCCCGTCTGCACCAGCTCAAGGACTTCCTGGGCCAGGCGGCGCCGCACCGTGCGGGCGGCGTCGCGCCGGTCCCGCTCCACGGCGATCAGCTGGGTCACGCCCTGCAAGAGGTCGAGCCGCTCCTCGGGCCAGTCGCCCGCGTCGGCCTCGACCGCGAGCACCCAGTCGGAGAGCACGGTCTCGCGCACGTCGCGCGAGGCACCGCCCGCTCCCCGGCCACTGGTCCGAACGGGGAAGAGCGAGTACGTCACGCCGTCCACCGACACCCGGTGCGGCCCGCGCCGCCCGGTGCGCGCGGCGGCCAGGTGCTCCCCGGCGAGGCGGGCGCAGACGGCCCCGGGCAGCGCCGCGCCGCCCGCCGTCGACCCGGCGATGGCGCGCCCGGCGGAGGAAAGCACCCAGGCCCGCAGGTCCAGGTCGGTGCCGAGCAGGTCGAGTACGACGTCGGGGCCGCCGCCCGCCGGGCCCGAGGTCATCAGGCGCCGGTGCCGGTCCACCACGGCCGCCAGATCCCCGGCGCGCTCGCCGGAGACCTGGCGTACGACGTGTTCGGTGATCGTCGCGAAGGCCACCGATTCGTTGACCGCGAAGAGCGGCAGGCGGTGGCGGGCGCAGGCTTCGACGATGTCGGAGGGGATGTCGCCCAGCTCGGCCTCGCCGGCGGCGAGCGCGGCCACTCCGGCGCTCGCGAGGATGCGTACGAAGGGTTCGGTGTCCGAGGCGTCGCGGCGCCAGGCGAGGCCGGTGAGGACCAGCTCGCCGCCGGCCAGATAGCGGCTGGGGTCCCGCAGGTCCGTGGTCATCACACCGCGCACGGTGCGGTCAAGCTCGTCCTCGCCGCCGAGCAGCCGCAGGCCCAGCGCTTCGGTGTCAAGGAGTGCGCGCAGCCGCATGGTGTCGTCGCCGCCGATCTGTCTCGAATGTGGTGTACAAGCAGGTGGGCTCCGTGGGACCGGGGCCCTGTGCCACCGGGCGTCCACGGTTTCCAGGGGGAATCCGCGAGGTTGCTGAGGCCCGTTCTTCATACGAATCTACAAGACGCACGGCTTGGCCAGCCAACTCCTTCATGGTTTCGGTGACTGACCCGATCGGATGAGCGAGCGATGTACTTGCCCCACTCCGCGTTAACAGCAGATGAACGAGCAGTCGAGGGACCAAGGGCCCGAGTGGCCGATACGGAGTCCCCCGAAGCGAACGACCCTCGATACGAAGAAGAGAGCCTCATGGACTTCCTTCGCCCCGCCAGCTGGGAGGAGGCGCTCGCCGCCAAGGCCGAGCACCCCACGGCTGTGCCGATTGCGGGTGGCACCGATGTGATGGTCGAGATCAACTTCGACCACCGTCGTCCCCAGTACCTGCTTGACCTCAACCGCATCGTCGAACTGCGCGAGTGGGAGGTGGGCGAGGAGACGGTCCGGCTCGGTGCCTCCGTCCCGTACACCCAGATCATGGAGGAGCTTCGCACGGAGCTTCCCGGCCTGGCGCTCGCCTCGCACACGGTCGCGTCCCCGCAGATCCGCAACCGCGGCGGCGTCGGCGGCAACCTCGGCACCGCCTCCCCGGCCGGAGACGCCCACCCGGCGCTGCTCGCCGCCGACTGCGAGGTCGAGGTCGAGTCCGTACGCGGCTCGCGCCTGATCCCGATCGACGACTTCTACACCGGCGTGAAGCGCAACGCCCTCGCCGAGGACGAGCTGATCAGGGCCGTCCACATCAAGAAGGCCGACGGCCCGCAGCAGTACTCCAAGGTCGGCACCCGCAACGCCATGGTGATCGCCGTGTGCGCGTTCGGCATCGCGTTGCACCCCGAGACCCGGACCGTGCGGACCGGCATCGGCTCCGCGGCCCCGACCCCCATCCGGGCGAAGACCGCCGAGGAATTCCTGAACGCCGCGCTCGACGAGGGCGGCTTCTGGGAGAGCAAGAAGATCATCACCCCCTCGATCGCCAAGCAGTTCGCGGAGCTGGCCTCCGGGGCCGCCAACCCGATCGACGACGTGCGCGGCACGGCGAGCTACCGCCGGCACGCCGTAGGGATCATGGCCCGCCGCACGCTCGGCTGGACCTGGGAGTCGTACCGCGGCAAGGGCCGCAGCATCGAGGGAGTCGCATAATGCGCGTGAACTTCACGGTCAACGGCCGTCAGCAGGAAGCGGACGACGTCTGGGAGGGCGAGTCCCTTCTGTACGTGCTCCGCGAGCGCATGGGGCTCCCGGGCTCCAAGAACGCGTGTGAGCAGGGCGAGTGCGGCTCCTGCACCGTCCGTCTCGACGGCGTGCCGGTCTGTGCGTGTCTGGTGGCCGCCGGTCAGGTGGAGGGCCGCGAGGTCACCACCGTCGAAGGTCTCGCCGACTACGCCAAGCACCGCGAGAGCGCCCACCCCGGCGGCGGTTGCGCCTCCGGCGCGTGCGGCACCTCGCTCCAGGACGCCCAGCAGTGGAAGGCCCAGGGCACGGACTCCCAGACCGGTGAGGGCGCCACGCTCTCCCCGATCCAGCAGGCGTTCATCGACGCGGGCGCCGTCCAGTGCGGCTTCTGCACCCCCGGTCTGCTCATCGCGGCCGACGAGATGCTGGAGCGCAACCCGCAGCCCACCGACGCGGACATCCGCGAGGCGCTCTCCGGCAACCTGTGCCGCTGCACCGGTTACGAGAAGATCCTGGACGCGGTGCGCCTCGCCGCCGCCCGCCAGGACCGTCAGGGACTCCAGGAAGGGGCGGTCTGACCATGGGATCCACCCGTACGACCGGCGTACCCACCAAGCTCACGCAGGGTTCGCAGACCAAGGGCGGCATCGGCGAGTCGACGCTGCGCCCCGACGGCACCCTGAAGGTCACCGGCGAGTTCGCGTACTCCTCGGACATGTGGCACGAGGACATGCTGTGGGGCCAGACCCTGCGCTCCACGGTCGCGCACGCCGAGATCGTCTCGATCGACATCTCCGAGGCGCTGGCGATGGACGGCGTCTACGCCGTCATGACCTACGACGACCTGCCGGCCGAGATGAAGAACTACGGCCTGGAGATCCAGGACACCCCGGTCCTCGCCCACGGCAAGGTCCGCCACCACGGTGAGCCGGTCGCCCTCGTCGCCGCCGACCACCCGGAGACCGCCCGCCGTGCCGCCGCGAAGATCGTGGTCGAGTACAAGGAGCTGCCCCTCATCACCGATGAGGCCTCCGCGACCGCCCCGGACGCGGTGCTCGTCCACGAGGGCCGCACCGACAGCCACATGAGCCACGTCCCGCACCCGAACATCGTGCACCGCCAGCCGATCATCCGCGGCAACGCGGCCGAGGCCGCCAAGAAGGCCGACGTCATCGTCAAGGGCGAGTACACCTTCGGCATGCAGGACCAGGCCTTCCTCGGCCCGGAGTCCGGCCTCGCGGTGCCGGCCGAGGACGGCGGCGTCGACCTCTACGTCGCCACCCAGTGGCTGCACTCCGACCTCGAACAGATCGCCCCCGTCCTCGGCCTGCCCGAGGAGAAGGTGCGCATGACGCTCTCCGGCGTCGGCGGTGCTTTCGGCGGCCGCGAGGACATCTCGATGCAGATCCACGCCTGTCTGCTCGCGCTGCGCACCGGCAAGCCGGTCAAGATCGTCTACAACCGCTTCGAGTCGTTCTTCGGCCACGTGCACCGCCACCCGGCGAAGCTCTACTACGAGCACGGCGCCACCAAGGACGGCAAGCTCACGCACATGAAGTGCAAGATCGTCCTGGACGGCGGCGCCTACGCGTCGGCCTCCCCGGCGGTCGTCGGCAACGCCTCGTCCCTCTCGGTCGGCCCGTACGTGATCGACGACGTCGAGATCGAGGCCATCGCCCTCTACACCAACAACCCGCCGTGCGGCGCGATGCGCGGCTTCGGCGCCGTCCAGGCCTGCTTCGCCTACGAGGCCCAGATGGACAAGCTCGCGGCCAAGCTGGGCATGGACCCGGTCGAGCTGCGCCAGCTGAACGCCATGGAGCAGGGCACCCTCCTGCCGACCGGACAGGTGGTCGACTCGCCCGCCCCGGTCGCCGAGATCCTGCGCCGCGTGAAGTCCCGCCCGCTGCCGCCCGAGCGCCAGTGGGAGTCCAGCGAGGGCTCCGACGTGCGCCAGCTGCCCGGCGGCCTGTCCAACACCACGCACGGCGAAGGCGTCGTACGCGGTGTGGGCTACGCGGTCGGCATAAAGAACGTCGGCTTCTCCGAGGGCTTCGACGACTACTCCACCGCCAAGGTGCGCATGGAGGTCATCAACGGCGAGCCCGTGGCGACCGTCCACACCGCGATGGCGGAGGTCGGCCAGGGCGGCGTCACCGTCCACGCGCAGATCGCGCGGACCGAGCTGGGCGTCAACCAGGTGACCATCCACCCCGCCGACACCCAGGTGGGCAGCGCCGGTTCGTCGTCCGCGTCACGGCAGACGTACGTCACCGGTGGCGCCGTCAAGAACTCCTGCGAGCTGGTGCGCGAGAAGGTCCTGGAGATCGGCCGCCGCAAGTTCGGCTCCTACCACCCGGCGTGGGCCACCGCCGAGCTGCTGCTCGAAGGCGGCAAGGTCGTCACCGACGGCGGCGAGGTCCTCGGCGACCTGGTTGACGTCCTGGAGGACGAGAGCGTCGAGATCGAGGCCGAGTGGCGGCACCGCCCCACCGAGCCCTTCGACCTGAAGACCGGACAGGGCAACGGCCACGTCCAGTACTCCTTCGCCGCGCACCGCGCGGTCGTCGAGGTCGACACCGAGCTGGGCCTGGTCAAGGTCATCGAGCTGGCCGTCGCCCAGGACGTCGGCAAGGCGCTCAACCCGCTGTCCGTCCTCGGCCAGATCCAGGGTGGCACCACCCAGGGCCTGGGCGTGGCGGTCATGGAGGAGATCATCGTCGACCCGAAGACCGCGAAGGTGAAGAACCCCTCCTTCACGGACTACCTCATCCCCACCATCCTCGACACGCCGACCATCCCGGTCGACGTGCTCGAACTCGCCGACGAGCACGCCCCCTACGGGCTGCGCGGCATCGGCGAGGCTCCGACCCTGTCGTCCACCCCGGCGGTCCTCGCGGCCATCCGGAACGCGACGGGTCTGGAGCTCAACAGGACTCCGGTACGGCCCGAGCACCTCACCGGTACGTAACCCCTGGCCGGGTGGAGGCGGAGCAAGAAGTGTCCGGGGGACAGCCGTCCCCCGGGTCCCCTCCTCAAAGCCATGTCCGTTCGTCTCGGGCCGTCCCCCGGGTCGTGCAGCCAACGCACCATCCCAAATCCCGCAACTTCGCGGGTGCCCCTGTGAACCTTGGGAGTAGGCACCATGACCCAGTCGTCAGTGGAGCCCAAGACCACCGCAGAGGACGCGGGCAACGGCTCTCGCGTCCCGGCCGGCCGGTCTTGGCTCGATCGGTACTTTCACATATCCAAGAGAGGTTCCACGGTCGCGCGCGAAGTGCGCGGCGGCGTCACCACCTTCATGGCGATGGCGTACATCCTCCTGCTCAACCCCGTGATCCTCTCCGGCAAGGACGTCGCGGGCGACAGCATGGCCACCAAGGCCGTGATCACCGCGACCGCGTTCGCCGCGGCCCTCACCACCCTCCTGATGGGCTTCGTCGGCAAGGTGCCGCTGGCCCTCGCCGCCGGACTCTCCGTGTCCGGCGTGATCTCCTCGCAGGTCGCACCCGAGATGACCTGGCCGCAGGCCATGGGCATGTGCGTCATGTACGGCGTGGTGATCATGCTTCTCGTGATCACCGGGCTCCGCGAGATGATCATGAACGCGATCCCGCTCGCCCTCAAGCACGGCATCACCATGGGCATCGGGCTCTTCATCGCCATCATCGGCCTGGTCAAGGGCGGCTTCGTCCACCCGGGCAAGGCCACCCCGCTCTCGCTCGGCCCCGCCGGTGAACTCTCCGGCTGGCCCGTCCTGCTCTTCGCGGGCACCCTGCTGCTCATCTTCATGCTCCAGGCGCGCAACATCCCCGGCGCGATCCTGATCGGCATCATCACCGGCACCATCGTCGCCGTCATCCTCAACGCCCTGGATGTCATCGACCCCGGCCAGTGGGCCAACGGCGCCCCCGAGCTGCACGGCGGCGCCGTCTCGACGCCGGACTTCTCGCTCTTCGGTGACGTCGAGTTCGGCGGCTGGGGCGAGGTCGGCGCGATGACCGTCGGCATGATCGTCTTCACGCTCGTGCTCGCCGGGTTCTTCGACGCGATGGCCACCATCATCGGCGTCGGCACCGAGGCCAACCTCGCCGACGAGAAGGGCCGCATGCCCGGCCTGTCCAAGGCGCTGTTCATCGACGGCGCCGGCGGCGCCATCGGCGGCGTGGCGGGCGGCTCCGGCCAGACCGTCTTCGTCGAGTCCGCGACCGGCGTCGGCGAAGGCGCCCGCACCGGCCTCGCCTCGGTCGTCACCGGCCTGTTCTTCGCGGCCTGCCTCTTCTTCACGCCGCTCACCGCGATCGTGCCGCAGGAGGTCGCGTCCGCCGCGCTCGTCGTCATCGGAGCGATGATGATGATGAACGCCCGGCACGTCGACTGGGCCGACCGCGCCACCGCCATCCCGGTCTTCCTGACCGTCGTGCTCATGCCCTTCACGTACACCATCACCACCGGTGTCGCGGCGGGCGTCGTCTCCTGGGTCGCCATCAAGATCGCCCAGGGGAAGGCCCGCGAGATCGGCGCCTTCATGTGGGGCCTGACGGTGATCTTCATCGTCTACTTCGCCCTCAACCCCATCGAAGGATGGCTGGGCGTCCACTGACGCCCCGGCCCTCCGCACATCCGCAGAGCCTGAGGAGGCCGCACATGCTGGACATCGCCGACGAGCTGAACCGGTGGGTCGAGCAGGGACGTGACTTCGCCGTCGCCACCGTGGTGGCGGTCGGCGGGAGCGCGCCCCGGCAACCCGGTGCCGCGCTCGCGGTCGACGCCGAGGGCACCGCCATGGGCTCGGTCTCCGGAGGATGTGTGGAGGGCGCGGTCTACGAGCTGTGCCAGCAGGCGCTCCAGGACGGCGAACCCGTGCTCGAACGTTTCGGCTACAGCGACGAGGACGCCTTCGCCGTCGGCCTGACCTGCGGCGGAATCATCGACATCCTCGTCACCCCGGTCCGCGCCGACTCCGCGTCCCGGCCGGTGCTCGCCGCCGCCCTCGCCGCCGCCTCCTCGGGGGAGGCGGCGGCGGTCGCCCGCATCACCTCCGGGCCCGCCGACCTCATGGGCCGCGCCCTTCTCGTCCGTCCTTCGGGCGCGTACGAGGGTGGCCTCGGCGGCCACCCGGAGCTGGACCGCACGGTGGCGGGGGAGGCCCGCGCCCTTCTCGACGCGGGCCGCACCGCGACCGTGGAGATCGGCGAGGACGGCTCGCGGTGCGGATCACCGCTGGTCGTCCTCGTGGAGTCCAGCGTGCCGCCGCCCCGCATGATCGTGTTCGGCGCCATCGACTTCGCCTCCGCGCTGGTGCGGATCGGCAAGTTCCTCGGCTACCGCGTGACCGTGTGCGACGCGCGGCCCGTCTTCGCCACGCCGACCCGCTTCCCCGACGCCGACGAGATCGTCGTCGAGTGGCCGCACAAATACCTGGAGAACACCGACGTCGACGCCCGCACCGTGCTGTGCGTGCTGACCCACGACGCCAAGTTCGACGTACCGCTGCTGCGCCTCGCGCTGCGTCTGCCCGTCGCCTATGTCGGCGCGATGGGCTCGCGCCGCACCCACGAGGACCGCAACGTCCGGCTTCGCGAGGTCGGCGTCACCGACCTGGAGCTGGCGCGGCTGAGGTCGCCCATCGGCCTCGACCTCGGCGCTCGTACGCCCGAGGAGACCGCCCTGTCCATCGCCGCGGAGATCGTCGCCAACCGGCGGGGCGGCAGCGGGGTCTCGCTCACCGGGGCGCACACTCCCATCCACCACGACGGCACTCGCGGGCCCGCGGGGCGTATCGGCTCGGTCGCCTGAGCCGCGCGGCGCACACGGCCTACGTACGCGGCCTACGTACCCGGCCTACGTACGCGGCGGCGCGGTCGCCGTGAGCCGGTCGACCACCCGGCCGAACATCCGCCGGGCCGCGAAGGCCAGGACCCCGTCGAAGACCTTGGGCAGCCACCGCACGGTCAGCTCCTCCTGCCAGAGCACCGTGGAGCCTTCGGCGGACGAGGGGCGCACCTCGAACTCCGCCCAGCCCGTCACGAACGACCCCCGCTTCTCCAGCCGGCACCGGCCGGGCGAGGCGCCCTGCGGCGGACGCCAGTCCACGACCTCCATCGGGTCGTCGAAGCCGAGGGGGCCGAGCGCGCTGCGGGCGACGAAGACCGTGCCCACGCGCGTGGGCGGGGGAGTGCGGACCGTGACGCGGGTGAGGGGTACGGCCTCGCCGTGCCGTTCCCACGCGGTCAGACGGCGCCACGCCTCGGCGGCGGGCAGGGACGTTTTCCTGGCGAACCGGAAGAGAGCCACGCCGCTGAGCCTAGCCAGTGTCGGCTGTGCGTGATCAGCGGTAGACCTTGCCCGGCTCGGCCTTGCCCGGTGCGAGCAGCTGGGAGACGGTCACGAAGACGTAGCCCCGCTTCTTCAGCTCGGCGATGACGCCGGGCACGGCGGGCACGGTGCCCTTGTAGATGTCGTGCAGCAGGATGATGCCGTCCCGCTTCGTCTGGTCGATGACCCGCTTCTCGATCAGCTTGGAGTCATTGGTCGTGTAGTCCTTCGCCGTGACGGTCCACAGGACCTCCGACAGGCCCAGCTCCTTGGAGAGCTTGTTCACGTCGGCGTCGGTGCGGCCCTGCGGCGGGCGCATCAGCGTCGGCTTCTTGCCTATGAGCTTCTCTATCGCCTTGTTCGGGCGCTCCAGCTCGCGGCGCGCCTCCTCCGGCTCGATCTCCGTGAGGATCTTGTGCGACCAGGTGTGGCTGGCGACCTCGTGGCCCTCGGCGTCCATCTGCCGCACGAGTTCGGGGTACTTCTCGATGTGGTTCTTGCCGAGCGTGAAGAAGGTGGCGGGGACTTTCCCGTCCTTGAGGATCTTGAGCAGGCGGGGCGTGTTCTCGCTGGGCCCCGCGTCGAAGGTCAGCGCCACGCACTTGGCCACGCGGCAGTCGACCGTGCCGAACTTCCCCCGGTCCGCGGCCTTCGCGTCCGCGGCGGCCTTGCGGACGGTGCTGGGGGAGTCGGTGTCGAGCTTGGTGCACCCGGTCAGCGCGAGGACGAGAGCCGCGCCCGCCGCGAGGACGGGGGCGGTACGAGGCAACCTCGGCGAGGTCCGTCTCGTCTTGAAGGCAGGGACTGGCGAGTTCACGGCAGGCATGGTCACGGAAGGCATGCGAGCACTATACACGCCGCGTATACACGGTGTTCATAGTGGGTTGGGAGTAATACCGCCGACCGGGGGAATTCACCCGGCCCGGGAAAGAGATTTCCGGCCGCGGGTTTCGGAGGGTGAATAGTCAGGCGTAATCCTCAGCTATTTTGCGGGCGGGGCGGGTACAACACTCATATGAAATCCATGGAGTGGGAACTTGCCATCTCGCACACCGCCGCCCTCCTGATGTGGACCGCCGGCATCGTGGTGGTCGCGGTTCTTCTCGGCGCCTTTTTCTGGGGCCAGCGGGTCCGCGCGCGCGAGGCCCGGCCGCCGCGTCCGGACGAGCAGCCGAAGATGCCCGAGGGCGGCCCCGTGCGCGAGATCCGGGAGTACCGCGACCCGGACGACGTGTCGAGCGAGGACGGCCACCGGCTCACCCCGCACGAGCTGAAGGGGGGGTACGGCCAGTCGAGCACGCACCCCAGCCCCTCACAGGACCCCGCCGACCACCGCAAGGGCGACGGCGGCAGCTTCGGCAGCGGCGGCCTCGGCAGCTGACGGCTGACCTGTCTCGCATCCTCGTGGGGTGCGAGCGGTCGGCCGGGCCGCTCAGGCGCGGCGGTCGGCGGATGCGGCGACCGCCGCGGCCTCCCCGTGCCCGTGGGCTTCCTCGTGCCCGTGACCCCGCAGGTGATAGACGTTGAACGCCTTGCGGATGACGGGCTGAGCGACATTGCGGACGGGGACGCCGCCGCTGGTCATGCCGTGCTCGGTCCCCGCGTGCGCGTGGCCGTGCACCGCCAGGTCCGCGCCCGCCGCGTCGACCGCCTCCGCCAGCAGATAGCTGCCGAGGAACGGATAGATCTCCAGCGGTTCGCCCGCGAGCGTGTCCGGCACCGGCGCGAAGTGCGTGAGCGCCACCCTCGTATCGCACCCCTGTTCGGCAAGCTCCTGCAGTGAGGCCCGCAGTCCCTCGGCGCAGCGGCGGGTGTACCGGATGAACTCCTTCATCAGGGGCTCACCGAACTCGCTCCCACTGCGGCCCACGAACCCACCGCCGAACCCCTTGGTGCCCGCGACGCCCACCCGCGCCCCGTCGACCTCGACGACCGTGCCCTGTCCTTCGAGCACCTGGACGCCCGCGTCGCGCAGGACGGCGGTGACCTCCTCGGGACGCTCCTCGTGATGATCGTGGTTGCCGAGCACGGCGATGACCGGCACGGGCAGGTCCGCCACCTCGCGCGCCACCACCCGCGCCTCGTCCGGCGTGCCGTGCCGGGTGAGGTCCCCGGCGAGAAGCAGCAGGTCGGCACAGTCGTGCAGCGTTTCGAAGGCGGGCCTGAGCAGTCCCTGGCTGTCAGCCCCCATGTGGATGTCCCCCACGGCCGCGACGCGGATCATGCGACTTCCTCCGGGTGGTCCGGGGCCGCAGAGCCGGCGACCACGACATCGAAGTGCACCGTCTGCCCGGCCAGTTCCTCGTTCACGGTACGCAGCAACTCCTCGCGGCAGTGCGATGTGGGGACGGTCCCGACGACCGCCACGGACGAGCCGCGGGCCTCGACGCGTATGCCCAGTTCGCCCAGCTCCTCCGCGGCGAGCCTTTCCTTCAAATGGGCGATGCGGTATTCGACGTTGGCTTGGTCGTTCATCGGTCTCCTCCTCGCGGGGCGATGACTTCCAGGCGTTCCAGCAGAAAGAGGAAAGCAGCCGGCATCGGCGCGTCACCGCATTCGCCGCGTACCGCCTCCCAGTCGACCATCTCGCGCAGTTGCCGCGCGATCGGCAGTACGGCGCCGAAGTCGCAGTGGTGCTCGGAGAACGCGGCGAGCAGCGCCCGCATCAGATCGGTCGGTGCGAGCACCGGCATGCGCACCGAGTCCACCGGCAGTTCCACGGCCCGCCCCAGAAGCTCCGCGGTGACCGGCTGGTGGGCCAGTTCGAAGATGAGGTCGATGTCCTGACCCAGGCACTTGGCCTTGAGGAGCCAGTCCTCGGGCGGCGCGTACACCGTCAGACCGGCCTCCTCCAGCGTGGCCGCGACCGCTCCGGCGTCCTCCGGCCTGATGCAGAAGTCGGCGTCGTGCTGGAGGTTGCCGGTCCCGCCGTGGGCGTAGACGGCGACGCTTCCGGCGAGGGCGAAATCGTGCTCGTGGCGCTTGAGGATGGCGGCGACCTGCTTGGTCGCCTCCAGGATGGCCTGGTTCAGGTCGGGCGGAAGCTCGTCCGCGCACACCTCGTGGTGCGGGGAGCCTCCGAGCACTTCCGCCGCCGGACGCAACTCGGTCACCCGCTTGCGTCCCCGGCCGTCCCCGTCGGGAGTGGTCTCTTCTGCGTTCGGCGTCACCTGCTGCTCCGTTTCCGGACGCCGGCTGCTGCACTGTCGTCGTGCAGGTCGGCGGTCTCCGACGATCGCTGCCTCAGGCAGCACCGGTACCCGGACCGCCGGGTTCGACACGGGCCAGTTCTCCGTGCGGCACCGTGGCGCACAAATGTGCGCGATGTTGGATTTCCCTTATACCGCAGGGTCGGCTGTACCGCAGGGTCGGCCACGCCACCTCACCGCGCGACGCGGAGGCCGGGCAGGGGGGCACGGGACCGGGAGGCCGGCGGCGCGGCTCAAGGGCGCCGCCACTCGTCGCTGCGCAGATGCGATCCGGCCTGCGGTCCCATCCGCACCATGCCGCCGTCCGCGATCCAGGACGCGCCGGTCACGTACGAGGCGTCGGGCCCGGCGAGAAAGGCGATGACGGCGGCGATCTCGCGGGCGTCACCGGGCCGCCCGAGCGGGATGCCCGGGCGGCGCACACCGTGTACGTCCGTGTCCTCCTGCCCCGTCATGGGCGTGGCGATCTCGCCCGGGGCGACGGCGTTGACCGTGATGCCGTGCTCGGCGAGTTCCAGGGCCATCACCTGCGTGAGCAGCCCGAGCCCGCCCTTGGCGGCGCAGTAGGGTGCCGCGCCCACGCGGGGCTGGTGCTCGTGCACGGAGGTCACATTGACGATGCGGCCGCCGTCGCCCTGCCGGATCATGCGGCGCGCGGCGCGCTGGCCGCAGAGGAAGGGGCCGATGAGGTCGACGTCGATGACCTGCCTGACGGTCTCGTGCGCCAGGTCGAGGAAGGGGGTCGCGGTGCCCGTACCGGCGTTGTTCACCAGGACGTCGATCCGCCCGAGCCGCTCGGCGAGGTCGTCGATGACGTCCGCGGCGTCGGGCAGCCGGGTCAGGTCCATCTGGGCGACGGCCGCGCGCCGTCCGTGCCGGCCCACCTCCTCGGCCGTCCGCTCGGCGCCCTCCCGGTCGCCGTGCCAGGTGATCCCGACATCCAGTCCGGCCTCGGCGAGCCGGACGGCGGTGGCCCTGCCGATGCCGGAGTCCGCGCCGGTGATGACGGCCACTCCGGTGGCGGAAGCGGTGGGGACGGTCATGGAACCTCCTGGTCGTTGCGGAGACGGTGGGGGCTCGTCACGGAGACGGCCTGCTTTGTCGCACAGACGGCCTGAAACGGACCGCTCGCCCGCCTTGAGCCGACCGCCGATGGGTACCCGGGGAGCAGGGCGTTCAGCCTATAACTCGCTTAGCGTGGGAAACCGGAGCATAAGGAACGTACAACGCACACGGGTCGAAGGAGTCGACGATCGTGACGGACGTATCGAGCAAGGGCCCCGCCTCGGGCGACGAGCGCGAGACGCTCACCAACCGGCAGGGCCACCCGGTCTACGACAACCAGAACCAGCGCACCGTCGGCGCACGCGGCCCGGCGACGCTGGAGAACTACCAGTTCCTCGAGAAGATCAGCCACTTCGACCGCGAGCGCATCCCCGAGCGCGTCGTCCACGCCCGTGGGGTCACCGCGTACGGCTACTTCGAGGCGTACGGCTCCCTGGGCGACGACCCCATCGGCCGTTTCACCCGCGCCAAGCTCTTCCAGGAGCGCGGCAAGCGTACGGATGTCGCCGTGCGCTTCTCCACGGTGATCGGCGGCCGTGACTCGTCGGAGGCTGCCCGTGACCCGCGCGGCTTCGCGGTGAAGTTCTACACCGAGGACGGCAACTGGGACCTGGTCGGCAACAACCTGGGTGTCTTCTTCATCCGGGACGCGATCAAGTTCCCCGACGTCATCCA
Organism: Streptomyces anatolicus; assembly: GCF_019400875.1. Taxonomy (NCBI): domain Bacteria; kingdom Bacillati; phylum Actinomycetota; class Actinomycetes; order Kitasatosporales; family Streptomycetaceae; genus Streptomyces; species Streptomyces anatolicus. The sequence continues at coordinate 15,412 of NZ_WMBF01000015.1, forward strand.
CGCACTCAAGCCGGACCCCGTGACCTTCGAGCAGCAGCCGCGGCGGATCTTCGACTTCATGTCGCAGACCCCCGAGTCCATGCACATGCTGGTCAACCTCTTCAGCCCGCGCGGCATCCCCTCGGACTACCGCCACATGCAGGGTTTCGGCGTCAACACGTACAAGTGGGTCAACGACCAGGGGGAGTCCGTCCTGGTGAAGTACCACTGGATGCCCAAGCAGGGCGTCCGCAGCATGACCGAGGAGGACGCGGCGAACGTACAGGCCGACGGCCTCGGGCACGCCACAAAGGACCTCTACGAGTCGATCGCGCGCGGCGACCACCCGGAGTGGGAGCTGCTGGTCCAGGTGATGGAGGACCACGACCACCCCGAGCTGGACTTCGACCCGCTCGACGACACGAAGACCTGGCCCGAGCAGGACTTCCCGCCCAAGGCGGTCGGCCGGATGGTGCTCGACCGGATGCCGGAGAACTACTTCGCGGAGAACGAGCAGATCTCGTTCGGCACCGGTGTCCTGGTGGACGGCCTCGACTTCTCCGACGACAAGATGCTGGTGGGCCGCACCTTCTCCTACAGCGACACCCAGCGCTACCGCGTCGGCCCCAACTACCTCCAGCTGCCCGTCAACCAGGCCAAGAACGCCCGCGTGCGCACCAACCAGCGCGACGGCCTGATGACCTATCAGGTCGACGGCGGCGGCGAGAACCCCATCGTCAACTACGAGCCGTCCATCACCGGTGGGCTCCGGGAGGCGCAGTACCCGACCCACGACGAGCAGGGCCCGGAGATCCACGGCAGGCTGACGCGCAAACGGATCCCGCGTACGAACGACTATCTCCAGGCAGGCCAGCGGTACTGCCTGATGGAGCAGTGGGAGCGGGACGACCTCGTGCACAACTTCGTCGACCTGCTCTCCCAGTGCCCCCGGGAGATCCAGGAGCGGATGGTCTGGCACTTCCTGCTCGTGGAGAACGAGCTGGGCCTCAAGGTCGGCGACGGCCTCGGCATCGGCCCGAAGGACGTGGCGGGCCTCCAGCCGCTGGCCGGCCAGGACCTGACGGACGAGGACCGCAAACGGCTCGCCAACCTGGGGGAGAACCCGCCGCGCGATGTCAGCGGCCTGACGATGACGCACTGCGTGCCGAACGAGAGGCACGTGGTCACGCGGTGACCCTTTAAAGGGCGGAGACTGCGGGCGGCCGCTCCCGACCACTCGCAGTCTCTGTTCTTGCTACTGCTGGGTTCTGCCCTACTCCTGGCGCTTCGCTCAGCCAGGGCCCGCCCGGTACGCCGCCGTCCTGCCGTGACCGGCGGCCGAGCCCTCTTCAGCCCGGGTCGCCGCGCTGGCGGCCAGGCCGAGGAGCAGCGCCACCGCGCCGCAGATGATGTTGCTGACCACGGACCTGGTGGTGCTCATGTCACCCGCCACGACCCATGGGGCGACGATCGTCCACAGCCCCAGCGCACAAGCGGCCCACGCCATGCTGTGGGTGCGTTCGTATGCTCGGCCGAAGCCGCCGCTCATCAGCAGGGCGTAGGCGATGCCGACGATGAGGTTGACGACCGTCAGCCTCGCCAGCCCGTCGAAGCCCACGATCCAGGGCGAGGCGGCCAGGTAGAGGCCGGTGAGAAAGGCCATCGTCTCGACGGCTTGCACTTTCGGTGTGCTCGCCGCGCGCTCGGCGATCTCATGACGAGCGCGGATGTCCACGATGTCGGGATGCGTCTCCATCGATGACGGGGACCTGGGGGACGTTGTCATTACGCCCACCTCCAGCTGAGTGGTGGTACTTGGTGCGTGTGGTTCCAGATGCGTGGGGCCGCGTGTACCGATGCACGGGGCCGAACCAGGACGCGGGCCGACGCGGTGGTCCACGGACTCATCGGCCGGCTCAGGCATGGCGATCACCCTCCAGAGTACTCGCGGAGCCGCCACAGGGCGCGGCACGCGAACCGCAGGCAGCCCCCTCGGCGCCGAGCCGATGCGGATAGCCTCCGGGGATGGATCTGCGACTGGCCGCGTATGCCGTGTCCGTCGAGGGCGGGCGGCTGCTGCTCGCCCACGCCGTGAAGCCGGGGGGTGAGAGGGTCTGGACGCTGCCGGGCGGCAAGGTCGAGCACGGGGAGGATCCGTTCGACGCGGTGATCCGGGAGGTCGCCGAGGAGACCGGCCTGGACGCTGTGGTGGAGCGTCTGTTGGGCGTGGACTCAAGGGTGACCCCCGCGGCCGAGCGCCGCGTGCCCGGCAGGCCCGCGCTGCACAACATCGGCGTCTTCTACCAGGTCCGCGTCACCGGGGGCCGGCTCCGCCCGGAGCCGAACGGCGACACCGCCGAGTCGGCCTGGACCCCTCTCGCCGACGTTCCCCGCCTCGTCCGGTCCTCGCTGCTGGACATCGGCCTCGCCCTTGCGCAGACCACTCCGCCGACCGGCCACGTCGCTCCCGTTCCGGTCGGCGGGCTGGTCCGGTACTGAGGGCACCACCGGTCGCCCCCACCCGCGTACAGGCGCACGATGGAGGTAGCGCGAACGCGCATGTCGGAAGGAGGTGCGGCGTCATGTCGCAGTTCATGGACGTCCACCACGGGATGAAGGGCATCACCGCCGACGACCTGAAGCAGGCGCATCAGGCCGACCTCGCGATCGAGAAGGAGGAAGGCGTCCACTTCCAGAAGGCGTGGGCGGATCCGGAGTCCGGCACGGTCTACTGCCTCTCCGAGGCGCCCTCGGCCGACGCGGTCCAGCGCATCCACGAGCGCGCGGGCCACCGCGCCGACGAGGTCCACGCCGTACCCCTCACCGTGTGAACGGAGAAGGGCGCGGGGTCAGACGGTCAGGCGGCCGATTTCCTGGGGGTCGATGCCCGTCAGCTGGGCGATGCGGGGCGCGGGGACGCCCGCGGTGAGTGCCCGGTGGACGAGGGCCTCCCAGTCCTGGGTCGTCTCCCGGAATTCGAGCAGCTCGCTCTCCATGTCCGTGACGGCCTGCGGCGCGCACTCCTGCTGGACCCGCAGCGCCTCCTCCTCGCTCAGCGGCACGGGCAGGCGCTCGGCGTCCTCGGGGATGAACGCCTCCGCGTCGGCGGGCAGGATCCTGACCCGCTCCGAGGACGCGGTGACGTCGTGGGCCTGCAACCAGCCGAGTACGGCGGGCGTTTCCGCGCACTCCAGGGCGCCGGCGGCGGCGAGGGCCGCCCCCAGCTGGGGGTGCCGGTCAGGAAGGAGGAACAGGTAAGCGTCATCGGCCATCGCGGGGGAATCGCCTTCTCGATCGGACATCACAGCAGAGCCGCCCCGATGCTAGCGCCCCGCGTCATCCCCCAGCGACCTACACCAGTTCGGGTCGTGGTTCGGGTCGGAGCGCCGGTGGGGGCTTCGGCTCCCACAGCCTGGTGGTCCGTATATAGCCGTAGATCACCGAGAGCATCGCCAGGATGAGAAGCGGCCCGAACACCCCTGGCCTCTGGGCCATTTCCAGCGGCAGATAGCGGTACGCCACCAGGAGCGCGGCGAAGACGCCCGTACCGTACGCGACCAGTCGCAGACCCGACCGGTCCCAGCCGCGGTCGTACGTGCGCAGCCCCGCCTCGACGGTGAGCGCGAAGACCACACCGGCGATGAGGTCCACGCCGTAGTGGTAGCCGAAGCCCAGCGTCGCGCTGAGCGTGGCGACGAGCCAGAACGTTCCGGCGTACCGCAGCAGGCGCGGCCCCTTGCGGGAGTGGATGAAGATCGCGGTCGCCCACGCCGTGTGCAGGCTGGGCACGCAGTTGCGGGGCGTGATCCCGTCGTACGGGACCGGGTGCGGGGCGCTGATCGGCGGCGGCGTGTGCGGCCACAGGTCCGCGACCGCCCACTCCAGGCCGCCGGTGCCGGAGGTGCCCGGGCCGTAGGCGAAGATCGGGCCGACCACCGGGAAGATCATGTAGATGCCCGGTCCGAGGAGGCCGATCAGCAGGAAGGTGCGCACCAGGTGGTGGCGCGGGAAGCGGCGCTCGGCCGCCACATTGCGCAGCTGGTACAGGGCGACGACGATCGCGGCCACCGCGAGCTGGGCGTAGACGAGGTCGATCACATAGGTGCCGACCGGGCCGGTGGCCTCGAGTATTCGGCCCGCCAGCCACGACGGGTTGCCCAGCGCGTGATCGGCGGTCGCCACGTACGGGTCGAGCACGGTGGGGTGGGCCTTGGACGTGATGAGCAGCCAGGTGTCACCGGTCTTGCGGCCGGCCACGAGGAGCAGGCCGAGGCCGACGCCCTTCAGGAGCAGGACGCGTTCCTCGCCGGTGCGGCGGGTGAGCGCGAAGACCGCGCAGCCCAGCATCGCCCACAGGGCGCCGTTGCCGAAGAAGTGGTCCTCGGGCACCTCGGCGCCGACCGCCCACCGCACGCCCACGAAGACGAGGTCGATGCCGACCGCCGCACCGGCCGCGATGAACCGCTGGCGCCAGCTGAGCACCACCATCATCAGCGCGAGGCCGCCGTACAGCGGTCCCGGTTTGGGCGGGAAGATGATCTCTCGCGCCTGGTTGGTGAGGGGCCCCGGTACGCCGCCGTAGTGACGCGCGGCGATCTCCAGGGTGATGAGGAAGCCGAGGCCCACCACACACGCCGTGCCCCAGAGGATCGCCCGCCCTCGCGAAACTACAGGTATCAATTCTTCGACCGATTGTTAGACGCTGTTCGGATGCCCGATCATGCCATCGCTGGGTCGTCGCTCTGGGCCGAGGGGTGGGATCGCGGCGACGCGGTCACCCCTGACGCTCGGAAGATCGTGCGGCGGGGTTCGGGATGCTTCCCGTGGGGGCGTACTGGCCGTACTGGGCGTACTGCGCGGCCTGCGCGGTGAACATGGCCGCGTAACGGCCCCCGGCGGCCATGAGTTCGTCGTGACTGCCCTGCTCGGCGAGGCGCCCGTGGTGGAGCACGTAGATGCGGTCGGCGTGGCGGACGCCGGACATCCGGTGGGTGACGAGGATGACGGCCCGGTGCGGGGCGGCGAGACCGCGGATGCGGTCGAAGGCCTCGATCTCGGCCTCGGGGTCGAGCGCGGAGGTGGGCTCGTCGACGATGAGGACACTGTCCGCCCGCGAGGTGGCGCTGCGCCAGTGCGTGCGGGCGAGCCCCATCTTCTGCCATTCGCCGCCGGACAGTTCGATGGCCCCGCGGAACATGCGGGCCAGCAGGCTCTGCAGTCCGTCGGGGAGCTTGGCGATGACGGGGCCCGCCCCGGCGTACTCCACCGACGGCTGGAGGTCGTGGGGTGCGGCGCTGTGCGCGGGGCGGCCGAGGCGGATGTTCATCGCGGCGGTCACGGGCCAGCGCTGGAAGTCCTGGGTGAGCAGGCATACGCGGTCGAAGACCTGGGAGCGGTCGAGGTCCTCGATGTCCGCCCCGCCCCACCGCAGGGTGCCCTCCTGGGGCAGCAGCAGGCCCGAGAGGAGCTTCATCAGCGTGCTCTTGCCGGAGCCGTTCTCGCCCACGACGGCGGTGACCGAGCCCATGGGGAGCGAGAGCGTCACCTCGTTCAGCGCCGGGGTATCGCGGTCGGGGTAGCGGTAGGTGACGCGGTCGAGGACGACCTGTTCGATCCGCTCGGGGACCGGGGCGCCGCCTTCGGGGATGACGCGCTCCGCGGCCTGGGTGAGGAAGCGCCCGTGGTCGCGGACGTACAGGGACTCCTCGTGCAGCTGGTTCACGTTCATCACCAGCGCGCCCAGGCCGGCCGAGCCGGTCCGTACGGCGATCACGGCGGTGCCCGCGACGGCCAGGCTCATGTGCCCGTGCGTGATCAGCCAGAACATGGTTCCGTACGTCGCCGCCATGGCGAGGCCGGAGAGCGCGGCGGCGACCCACTCGGTGAGCGCCTTGCTGGTGGCCAGCCGCTCCTGCTCGGATTCGGCGCTCTCGGCCATCCGCCGGTAGCGGCCGAGCAGGAAGGCGCCGACGGCGTGGATGCGCACCTCCTGGGCGGCGGTGCGCTCGGTGAGGAGGTTGCCGATGAGGCGGCTGGCCCGCACGTGCTCGATCCAGCCGATCCGCGACACGTACCGCTCCTGCGCCACGCGCATGGCGCCCCAGCCGCGGGGAGCGGCGATGAGGATCAGCATGGGCAGCAGGGCGGGGTGCAGGACGGTGAGGACGCTCGCCGTGGTGATCAGCGAGATGACGCCGTTGAGCGCGGCGACGCAGGCGCCGATCATGCGGCGGGCGGAGGCCGGGCCGTACTGCGCGATGTCGATGAGCCGGCGGAAGTCGGGGTCGTCGATGGCTTCCAGTTCGACGGAGGCCGCGGCGGCGAGGTACTGGGTGGTCGCGATCCGTTCGACGAGCGGTTCCAGGCGCCCGGCCCGGGACGTGGACCAGGCGGCCAGGGCGGAGTTGACGACGGCGACCGCCGCGGCGGCGAAGAGACCGGGCAGCAGGGCGTGCAGCCGCTCGGTCGCGGTGCCGGTGCCGCCGAGCAGCGCGTGCATGACGGCGTTGACGGCGAGCAGGCCGACGGCCGCGGCGATGCCCTGGCCGACCTCGCTGATCGCCACCGCGATGAGCGCCCGCCGGTCGGCGTGCCACGCCATGCGCAGCGTCACCCCGATCAGTGACGGCATGGAGCGCAGGGCGGACCTCATGGTCAAGTCCAGTGTGGCGTGCTCGTGTTGGGACCAGCCCCTGTCGTAGCGCAGGGGGCCGCCGAACAGTTCCCGCTCGGCGTCGGAGATCTTGGGTTCGGCCATCCGTACCCGTCCGAAGAACCTCTTCACAGGGCGTCTCCTCCCGAGCTGGGCCAGCTCCGTGTCCACGGCCAGGTGATCGGATAACTGGGCCCATCCTGTCGCCGTCACGGGCGCGCGGGGGCGAAATCCGTCGCCGCGCGCGGACCGGCGTCAGGCGCCGCGGGAGGTCCGCATACGATCTTCGTGTCTCATTCCGCACACAGATACATCCGTAATACGGGGAGCAGACGCATGCGCAGGGCAATGACCATAACGGCGCTGATCGCGGCAGCCGGGCTGATGACCGCGTGCGGCGGCAGCGGTGACGGCGGCGATGGTGGTGGCGGCAAGAAGGGGCGTGCCGAGCAGGGCAAGGACTCGGCGTCGAAGCCGGGCGCCGGTGGCCAGGACAAGACGTACGACGTCACCTTCGAGGTCGGCGGCGAAGGCAGGACCAGCGTCTACTACAACCTCGACACGAACCACTCCGAGCAGGTCACCCTGCCGTGGAAGAAGTCGGGCGAACTCACCCTGAACAGCACCGAACGCAAGGTCGGGATCACCGTCTCCGTCGTGCCGGGGACGGTGCGGCTGTCCAACGGCCAGTTCGCCGCGGCCCCTTGCTCGATCACCGTCGACGGCAAGAAGGTCGTCAAGGACGCCGGTGGCGCGAAGGGCAAGCACATGTGCGAGTACACCCTGCGCTGACGCCTTACGGGGCGCCTTCCGGAGCGCCGAACGGGTCGATGAGCGGGTCGATGAACGGGGTGATGAACGGGACGATCGCGTCGATGAAGTGGTCGTTCCGGTCGCCTGCCACCATGTGCCCCGCACCGGACACGTCGACGTGCCGCGCGTGGGGCACCTGCGCGCAGAACTCGTCGGCGATGTCCTCGCGCACCACGTCACTGCTCCCGCCGCGGACGAGCAGGATCGGCGCGTCGGTGTGGCGCGCGGCGTCGAGGAGGCGTTCGGCCATGCCGGGTGGGTCCATGCGGCCCTCGAAGCTGTCCAGGACGCGGGGGTCCCAGTGCCAGACCCAGCGTCCGCCGTGTCGGCGCAGGTTGTCGCGCAGCCCGGCCTCCTCGTCGTCGGGGCGCGGGCGGTGGGGCAGGTAGGCCGAGACGGCGGCGGCCGCCTCCGCCACGCTGGCGAACCCGTCGGGGCGGCCGCGCATGAACTCGACGATCCGGCGGACGCCGCGGGGGTCGGGTCGATGGGCGACGTCGACGAGTACGAGCGCGCGGATCGCCGCTCGGGGTGCCTCTCCGGCGGCGAGCAGTGCGCTGAGGCCGCCGAGTGAGGCGCCGACGAGTACGGGCGGGGCGCCGAGTCCGCCAAGTCCGTCGAGTCCGTTGGGTTTACTGAGTCCGGCGATGAGCGCGCGGACGTCGTCGGCGAAGAGGCCGAGGTCGTAGTCGCCGTCGGGCGACCACCCGCTGGTGCCGTGCCCGCGCAGGTCGGGGGCGATGACCTGCCAGCCGAGGGCGGCCAGTTGGGGTCCGGTGCGATCCCAGGCGTGGCGGGTCTGGCCGCCGCCGTGGAGCAGGAGGAGAGAGGGCGCGCAAGCCTCGCCCCACACGTTCGCCGTGAGCGGGATCCCGTCGCGCCCCACGAGACCGAGGGTCCGGGGCGGTGCGCCGGCCGTCATGCCGGGTCCTGGGTCCGCAGCGGCGCCAGGAGCCGGTCGCGGTGGGGGTCGGCGGCCGCCGCGGCGAGCGCGACGTCCAGCGCGAGCAACGTACGTACGAGGAACTGGTCGTCGTCGGTCATGGCGGCCACCCACTGGTGCAGCGCGCCCAGGCACGCCGTGCTGACCACGGCGGCCAGCGCGTCGGTGTCGACGTCGGCGCGCAGCAGGCCCCGCGCCCGCGCGTCCGCCAGCGCGCGCCGGAGGTGGGTGAGCGGACCGCGGCGGAGCACGAGGCCGCTGTCCTCCCACTCGCGGACCATGCGGCGCGAGACGACCGGGTCGCCCACGAACAACTGCACGGTCGACCGGACGACCTCCCGCGCGTCACCGGCTCCCTCCGCCCCCAGGCGGCTCTCCAGCTCGTCCATGAAGTCGGCGGCCAGCGCCTCCCAGATCTTGTCGCGCGGCCCGATCAGGTTGTACACGGTGGCCGGGGAGACCTCCGCCCGCGCGGCGATCCGCTCGGTACTGATCACCGACTCCGGGCTCTCCCGCAGCAGTTCGCGGGTCGCCTCCAGAATCCGCCCACGCCGCTGCGCCTTGTGCCGCGCGCGGAGCCCGCCTTCTGCTGCCTGCATGAGCGCACCTCACTGAAAGTAGAGATACCTCTGATTTTAGAGCCCCCTCTAAATTCCGCAAGGGCCTACGCAAGGACTATGGAGCTGTGCGCCCTGCCGTCCGATCGCAGATCGTCCTATGATCGTTACTCCGCGTAGGAGGGGGCTGGTATGGCGGCAGGGGGGTCGGCGTCGCGGCGGGCGCAGGAGGCGCGGCGCCAGGAGCGGCTGTTGCGTGAGCAGTGGCAGGCCGCGCGTCAGCAGGCGCGTCAGTGGGAAGCGGCGAGTGAGGGGGAACGCCGGGTCGCCGCCCAGCTGTTGGTGCTCACGGAGCGCGGGTGGCGGCTGCTCGTGGACCGTCGCTGGCCGGGGACGCGGGCCGCCAATGTGGACATGCTGCTGGTGGGCCCCGGTGGTGTCTTCGTCATCGACGTGAAGAACTGGCGGGCCGGCCCGGAGACTTGGGGCGGCAAGCTCCGCGCTGATGGTGAGCCGCGCGACGAGCACGTGGCGCGGCTCTTGGCGGTGACGAAGGCCGCGGAGGGGGCGGTCGCGTCCCTCGGGATGTCTCCGGTGGCGGTCCAGCCACTCATGGTCTTCGCGGGCCAGCGGGTCGACACCGGGCTCGGCCGGATCCGGCTCCTGGGCGAGCGCGAGGTCGGCCCCGCACTGCTGTCGGAGCGATGCAGGCTGCGTACGGAATCGGTCCGTGCGATAGCCGACCACCTGGAACGCGTCTTCCCCGACTACGAGGGACCGGCCGTCGGACGGACGGCACCGCCCACCACGGCCCGGCCCCAACAGGCCGCATCTGATGGACTGTTCGACCTGGAAGGCCTGCGGGACGCGGCGCTGGAGGAGGCGCTGCGGGCCCCGATCGAGCAGTGGATGACGTTCCTCCACCCCGACCAGGTCGCGCTGGTGCGCCGCAACTGGTCGGGCCCCGCCCGCATCAGCGGTCCGGCGGGCACGGGCAAGACAGTCGTGGGTCTGCACCGCGCGGCTCACCTCGCCCGGCGCACCAGCGGCCGGATCCTGTACGTCACGTTCGCCAACAACCTGCCCCGGGTGCAGGGCACCTTCTTCAAGTCCATGTCTCCGGGCGTCGCGGACAGGGTGGACTTCCGCAGCCTGCACTCCTGGGCGCAGGAGTTCTTGCAGGAGCGGGGGGTCCAGGTTCGGCTGCATGGGGACAAGGCCGAGACCGCCTTCAGTCTGGCCTGGAAGCACGTCGGGCGGGACAGCCGCCTAGCGGAGATCGACCCTGCGCCGGGCTACTGGCGTGAGGAGATCGACCACGTCATCAAGGGCCGCGGCATCACGGCTTTCGAGGAGTACGCGACCGTGCCCCGGCGTCGCCGCAGGGCGGTCCTGCGGCGGTCGCACCGGCAGGCGGTATGGGCGCTGTACGAGGCATACGAGTCCCTGCGCGGCGAGCGCGGCGTGCACGACTTCAACGACGTCCTCTCCCTCGCCCTGGCGGAGGCGACGCGACGCAAGGAAGGCCCGCACTACGCGGCCGTGATCGTCGACGAGGTCCAGGACCTCACGCTGGTCGGGGTGCGTCTCCTGCACGCCCTGGTCGGTGACGTCCCCAACGGGCTGCTGCTGGTCGGCGATGGACAACAGGCCGTCTACCCGGGCGGGTTCCGGCTTGCTGACGCGGGCATCGACATCCGGGGAGACCGCGGGCAGGTGCTGCACACCAACTACCGCAATAGCAAGGAGATTCTGGACGCGGCCCTGACGGTCGTCGCGGACGATGTCTTCGAGGACATCGACGGAATGAACACTCCGGGCCGCCGGGACGTCGAACTCACCTACCACGACGGGCAGGTGGTCCGCGTGACGAAGCCGACGGTGGCCGAACACGACCAGGCGCTCCTGGACGCCTTGCGCGCGCTGCGCGACGGAGCGCGAGCTGACGCCGCGGTGCTGTGCCCGTCCGTGCGGGCCATCGGCCACTACCAGCGGTTGCTCTCCTGTGCCGAGATCCCGGTCTGTCTGCTGGAACACTACGACGGCCGCCCCGTCGACGCGGTCAAGCTGGGGACGTATCGCAGGGCCAAGGGCCTGGAGTTCAAGCGCGTATATCTGCCGCAGCACGATGCCGCCCTCCCGAAAGGCGCGTCAGCGGGAGGCGCCGGCGTCGCGGAGGCCCACGAAACGGCGCGTGAAACGGGGCGCGAAACGTCGCGCGAACGCGAAGAGCTGCTGCGTAGCCAGCTGTTCGTGGCGATGACCCGGGCGCGTGACTTGCTGTGGCTTGGAAGCGTGGACCGGTAGGGCTGTGACGCGGGGTGCTGGCCCCCACCGCTGGCTCCGGTGGTCATGCAATTCGGGGCACGGCTGTCAGCTCACCGCTATGGGGTAGCTTGCTCGCCGGGCAGAGCCCAGAGCAGGTCATCTGTCACGACGACCTGGCTCGTGCCCCGAAGGTCTCTGGCCGAGCCTTCACCATTCCCACGTGAAGCCGACGGATGTCTCTTCGATGAACGGTACGTAGTACCGGGCGGTGCCGTTCTGCAGAGTCATCGGGTCCTGTCGGATGGCTGCTCCGCCCAAATGGTCATCCCAGACGCACCACCATACGTGCCGTGGAATTCTGTCAACCGGAAACTTGACGGCCAGATCGACGTGCTCCGTGCGTGCAAAGGCGGCCCGCCTAACTTCGTTGGTAAAGGACTTCGCTGCGGCAAAATGCGTCCGGTACTCCAGCGCGGTGGTCTGAGATCTCGTCAGGGGGCGGGTGAAAATAATTTCCTGTCCGATTAGGCCTCCGCCGTAGACGTGGCGCGTGCCCAGCATCCCACCGTGTAGTACTTCGATTTCGGATGCCTGGGGCTCATGATTGAAAATATAGAGATCCACGCCGTCTTCGATCGCGCGGATGGTGTGGAAGGTGCTGCGGAGCTGCAATGACCCTGTCTCGTCCACGAAGTAACGCTCGACGAGGCTGACAGTTCGATGGCGTTGACGTCTGACCATCTCTCGACGCCTTCGCAAGGTATGGGTAATACCGGAAGTGAAGCCCTGTTCCGCAGTGTACGTGGCCCATAAGTGGTCCGCGTCACTGCGGTCGATGTCGAAGGCGCCGATGATCCATCTGAGGGTTTCCGTGGAAATCGCATTCCCGCTGAGTGCTCGCGACACCCTGTCCTTGAGTGTTCGCTGGAGTGAGATCTGACTGTCACTCCTTTCGCCCGACTCCCAGAGGTGCAAGGTAATCACACACGCCACGGCTGACTGACTCACGCCTCCCCTGACGCGTTTCGTCTCACCGAGCCACATTTGCCGATAGCGCGGGTTCGTCGTGAGCAGATGTCGGAGGAGTTCTCCTGTGGCAGGAAACTTTCGCCCAATCGAAGCCGACACCGATGACCTCCATGTCTGCCCGTGGGCAGTAGCGCCCAGGTAGCCCCAGCCCTGACCAACAGCTCTGAGTATGTGGCTTCCCAGCACTGGCCTCTGCTCTTCGCACGCTTCTTGCACGCTCTCTGCGACATAAGCGCGACACCTCTCCGGTGAGGTTGTACCCGTGGCGTCGAGTCGTCAAGGAGGGGTCGGCGCAAGGCGAACGCATGTAGGAGGCAGATCGTGAACGACAAGGCTAGCTCGCGAGCCGACGACGGGTCGGAGAACGTGAACGCCGAGGAGGACAACAGTCCGGGGGCAGTCGAGGAGGGCGACGGGATGCCGGCGGCTACCGCAAGCGCGGACCTTGCTGCCATGCATGCAGCTTTCACCGCTCTGGAACCGCTGGAGGCCAGGGGGCGCACGCGCGCACTTGCGTGGTTGGCGGACGCGCTGGACGTCGAAGCGATGCCGCGTGGAACCGTAAGAGGCGAGCCCGTTCTGCCGGCCGTGCCTACTGGTACGGGTGTGACCGCTGTGATCGCCTCCGAAGGAGGAGCACCGAGTCCCCGGGAATTCGTCAGCCGAAAGCGGCCTGCTTCGAATGTGGAGCGCGTTGCGTGTCTGGCCTACTATCTGGACCGCTACCGTAGTACGCCCCACTTCAGGACGCCCGACATTGTCGACCTGAATACAGAAGCTGCGGGCCCCAAGTTCGGCAACCCTTCGCGGGACATGGACAACGCGGACCGAGGCAGTGGGTTCCTTGTGACTGCGGGGAAGGGCACGAAACAGCTTTCGGTGAGGGGTGAAGCGCTGGTCGAGGCCCTGCCCGACAAGGATGCGGTGAGGGCCGCCCTGCGTGAGCATCCGCATCGGGCGCGCAAGCGGGACGCCGGCAACAAGAAGCCACAGGTGAACGGTGGCACGAGCGGTGACTGAATCCGTGCGGGACGTGCTCAAGGCCGCCTACGCCGAGAAGCTTGTCGATGAACTCGTCGCCGCCTACGAGGAAGCAAAGCGAAACTACTATCTGGGCGGCCACCGGCTCAGTGCGGTCGAGGGTGGGCGGTTCTGCGAAGCGGCGTACCGCATGCTCGAGGAGGTGGCAAAGGGTCAGCACACACCACTAGGAGCCCAACTCCCGACGGACGCGCTGGCCAAGTGGCTTGCCTCGTCGGCAACGATGGGGCTTTCCCGGTCAATTCGTCTCTATATTCCGCGGGCGCTGCGGATCGTCTACGACATTCGGAACAATCGGGATGCCGCCCATCTCGCTGACGGAATTGACCCGAACCTTCAGGACGCGACCCTCGTCGTGCACGTCCTTGATTGGGTGACGGCCGAGTTCGTCCGTTTGAGCAAAGGTACCTCGCCGGAACACGCCCGGGCCATGGTCGAGGGGCTGGTCACACGCAAGGTTCCTGTGGTGCAGGACTTTGGGGAGTTTCCCAAGCTGCTGCTTCCTGGAGTCCGGGCAGGCGAACACATTCTTATGCTGCTTCACCATAAGGGGGCGTGCGGAGTGACCTATGCGGATCTGTGCCAGTGGATCCCTGGCACGATGCGAAAGCACCTGCGTCGAACGTTGCGGACTCTGGAAGAAAAGGCGCTGGTTCATCAGCGGGAAGGGACCGTATACATCACGTATGCGGGAGAGATCCTACTGGAGACGCGAGGGCTGTTGAGGACGCTGGCCGTCGGCTGAGCGTTCGGTCTGCTGCTGAATCAGTTGATACCCCCGCTCCAGGCGATTCTGCCGGTCCACGTGAGTCAAAGCATGGCGGTCGCCCCCTCCGCGCGTCCTCGTGCCACCACGATGCAGGAGAACGTACGTGCGGTGCAGGTAAGTTTGCGAAGACGCAGCAGTCGGGATTCTCCCCGGCCAGGATGCCGGCGATGGCGGTTCGCCGCTGGTCAGCGGGGCGAATCGAACCGGGAGCGCTCATGGTTGGCGTCGTGTCAGTCCCCCCGTTTAGCCTGTGCGTCGCACGTGGTCACATGGATCGAGCGGGGGTTGATGCGGTGCAGTCCTCACGGCAACCCGTGGTAATCGACAAGAAGATCGATTTCCTCCCGTTCCATGACATGCCCTGGGACGATTTCGAACGCTTGGTCTGCGAACTCGTGCAGGCGGTGGAGTGTCTTTCGCCCTGCTACCGCTACGGAACGCCCGGGCAGGCGCAGGGCGGTGTCGACATCATCGGGCGGGCAGTGGACGGCGGCTGGCACGCCTTCCAAGTCAAGCAAGTAACCCGGTTCACGGATACAAACGCGAGGAGGGCGCTGGAAACCTTCGTCCAGGGTCCGCGCCCTCAGGGTGCGGCGCGCCTGGTCATCGTCACTTCGTGCAGGGGGACGCGCACCCAAGTACGCGATCTGGCCCACGACTACCAGGACCTGTACCCGCGGCTGTCTCTGGGCGAGATCTGGGACGCAGAGCATCTGGGGAGCCTGCTGCGTGGCCGGCCGCTCATCGTGGCCCGTTACTTCGGAGACGAAGCGGCTCGCCGGTTCTGCGACCGCGAGGCGTTGGGGGAGCTCTCGCCCACGGAGACCGCGGGCGTTCTGGATCGTCCGGGCATCCCCATTGCCACCGCCGACCCCTTCGACCTGGAGGTCCACGAGGCGATCACCGTCGACCACGCCATTGGCGATGGTGGCCCCCTGCCCTCATACTTCCGCAGGCCCTTCGACGATGAACTCGGTACCGCGGTGAACCAGGCCCTCGCAGGGCGAAGCGCCATGAAGGTGCTTCTTGGAGACTCCTCCACGGGGAAGACGCGAGCGGCATGGGAGGCGATTCAGCGGCTGCCCGGGGAATGGCGGCTGTGGCATCCGGCCCCCCCCGAGGACCTGCTCGCCGCGATCGATTTGATTGGTCCCCGCACGGTCCTGTGGCTCAACGAGATCAACCGCTACCTCCTCTCCGGCGACACCGATCGGGACGAGCAGGTCGCTTCCAGACTGACGGGATTACTTCGAAGCGCCCGGTGCGCACCCGTGCTGGTTCTCGGTACGGCTTGGCACGAGCACTGGGCCACGATGAACACCGCGCCACGGAACGAACGCGCGCAGACGAAATCACTGCTGGCCAGGTGCCCGATCCGCGTACCGGAAACGCTCAGTGAGGACGAGCTGTCGCTTCTCACCGCAGGGTCCGAGGCCACCGACGAACGGATGCTGCAGGCCGCGCACCTCGCCGAGAGCGGACATGTCATCCAGTACCTGGCAGGTGGCCCGGCCCACTTGGAGCGTTACGAGACTGGATCCCCCGCCGCCCGCGCGGTGTTGCAGGCCGCCATGGACGCCCGTCGGCTAGGACACGGCCCCGATCTCCCCCATGCGTTCCTCGAGAACGCTGCCGCGGCGTACCTCACCTCGCTCCAACGCGACCTGGCTCGGCCTGACTGGTTCACGCGAGCGGTGGAGTATCTGTCAGCCCCGTGTCGCGGTGTACGAGGTCCCCTGACGCCGGCGCCGGTCCCCTCTCTGCCGGATTTACCGGAACTGAGCCATTACCGACTCTCGGACTTCGTCGAACTGCACGCGAGAAGGCATCGCCAACTGGAAAGCCCGGGTGGCGGGTTCTGGTCCGCCGCCGTACAACATGCCGACAGCGCGAGGGACAAGGCCACGCTGAGCCGCGCAGCCTTGGCCCGCGGCATGGTGACGGACGCCGAGGCCCTGGCCATGGCGGCGGCAGAGGAAGGCGAGGGCGCGGCACTGTCCACATTCGCCCTGTCACTGGAGGACCGCGGCAGGGGTGAGGATGCTCTGTCCTATTTCGAGTTGGCCGCCGAGGTCGGCGATGCCGAGGCTCAAGTCCACCTGGCCTGGCGGTACGAGCGGGCGCAACTGCTCGACGAGGCGGAACGCTGGTACCGGAAGGCCACGGAATCCAGCGGCAGGTTCGACGCCGCGGCGGGGCTCGCGTCCGTCCTGTCCCAGCGCGGAGACGAAACGGCCGCGGAGCGGCTCTACGAGGCGGTCCTCGGCCGCGGCTTCTTCGGAGCCCGGGCCGTTGAGTACCAGGCCCGCTGGCTGGCGGATTGTGATCAGCACGAGCGCGCCCTCCACCTCGCGACGCGATCGTTCGAAGCGGGCAACAGTGAAGCTTTCACCGGCCTTGCCTGGACCTACAGGTACACGGACACGCCTCGGGCAATCGAGGTGTTCCTGCATGCCATGGAGGCGGGAGACACGAACGCTCCGCGCGAACTCGCCTGGGTGTATGAGGAGGAGGGGGACACGGCTCGTGCCGAACACTTCTGCGAGATTGCCGTCTCCATGGGCGAGACGAATGCTCTGCGCGGTCTGGGCATGATCCGTCGCAGCATGGGTGACTACCGATCGGCCGCTGGACTGCTCTGGAGGGCTTACAACCTCGGCGTGGCCCATGCCTTGCCAGAGCTTGCCAGACTGCGAGAGGAGGAGGGCGAGCTCAAACGAGCGGAACGGCTCTATCGGCGCATGCTCCAGGAAGGGGACCCGAGCGCGGAGACGGATCTCGTCCGCTTCCTGGAGACGACAGGAAGAACACGCCAAGCCGAGGAACTGGCCGCTCGTTCCGTAACCCTCATCGAAGCCCTCGCGCGTGCCCGCGCCGCCCGCGGAGAGGCCGAGGCGGCCGAACAACTCCTGCTCCCGGCCATCCGCCAGGGAGACCCGCATCTCCTGTTGACGCTCGCGGCCCTCCGCCGTCAACGCGGCGACACCGCGGGCGCGGAACGAGCCCTGCGCCAGGCACAGGACGCAGGGGTCAGGTTCGCCACGGAACGGCTGGCGAAGTTGAAAGCCGAAGCCGACCGACCGGGGGCGTCCCGAGGTCTCACGACTGACTGAGCGCGGCAAGCTGGGGCGGGCCTGCCCGCGCACGAATGAGCTCGCCGCTGGGAGTTCTGTAGTTCCCTGCCGCAGCGGTCGGGTTGCCACGGGGCGGGCCGGAGTCCGAGAGGGAGAAGCGGACCTCTCCAGCTCCTTCTTGCCGTGCCGCTCCAACGCCCAGCAGCCCTGCGAGTTTGCCAAGTCGGCAAGGCTGATCGCCTCGGGCGGGTGTCGCGCCGCATGATCGATGGGTAGCCGTGTCCGTCCGCTAACCGAGGAGAAGCCCATGCAGCCCGAGCCGACCGCCGCACTCCGCCACCGCACCGTCGAGGCCCCGGCCGGGCGCCTGCACCTGGTCGAGCAGGGCGCCGGTCCGCTGGTCCTGCTCGTGCACGGCTTTCCCGAGTCCTGGTACTCCTGGCGCCACCAGCTCCCGGCCCTCGCCGCGGCCGGGTTCCGGGCGGTGGCGATCGACGTACGCGGCTACGGCCGCTCCTCCAAGCCTGCCGCGACCGACGCCTACCGGATGCTCGACCTGGTGGACGACAACGTCGCCGTCGTGCGCGCCCTCGGCGAGGAGAACGCGGTGGTCGTCGGCCACGACTGGGGTTCCAGCATCGCCGCCACCTCCGCCCTGCTCCACCCCGAGGTCTTCCGCGCCGTCGCCCTGCTGAGCGTCCCCTACGCGCCGCCCGGCGGCCCGCGCCCGACCGACATCTTCGGCCGGATCGGCGGCCCCGAGCAGGAGTTCTACGTCTCCTACTTCCAGCGGCCCGGCCGCGCCGAGGCCGAGATCGAGCCCGACGTCCGGGGCTGGCTCGCGGGCCTCTACGCGGCCCTGTCCGCCGACACCATGCCCGCCCAGGGCGAGCCCGACCCGCACTTCGTCGCCCGCGCCGGCGGCCGGATGCGTGACCGCTTTCCCACGGGGGTCCTCCCGGCCTGGCTGAGCGAGGACGATCTCGACGTCTACGCGGGGGAGTTCGAGCGCACAGGGTTCACCGGCGCGCTCAACCGCTACCGCAACATGGACCGCGACTGGGAAGACCTCGCCCCGCACCACGGAGCCCCGATCACCCAGCCCGCCCTGTTCATCGGCGGCGCCCTGGACGCCTCGACGACCTGGATGTCCGACGCCATCGACGCCTACCCCGCCACCCTCCCCAACCTGTCGGCCT
This sequence comes from Streptomyces anatolicus, assembly GCF_019400875.1. Classification (NCBI taxonomy): domain Bacteria; kingdom Bacillati; phylum Actinomycetota; class Actinomycetes; order Kitasatosporales; family Streptomycetaceae; genus Streptomyces; species Streptomyces anatolicus. The sequence goes on from NZ_WMBF01000015.1 coordinate 33,736, forward strand.
CCCACCTCCTGGACGCCTGCGGCCACTGGATCCAGCAGGAACGCCCCGACGAGGTCAACCGCCTGCTGACCGACTGGCTCACCGGCCTCCAGGGCTGACCGTCGCTACAGCCAGTCCCGTCGCTTGAAGATGAAGTACAGGCTCACGCAGACCGCCGCCATCAGCAGGATCGCGAAGGGGTAGCCGAAGGCCCACTTCAGTTCCGGCATCGTGTCGAAGTTCATGCCGTAGATCGTGCCGACGAGGGTGGGGGCGAAGAGGATCGCAGCCCAGGACGAGATTTTTTTGATCTCCTCGTTCTGTTCGAAGCCTGCCTCCGCCAGCGCCCGCATCTCCGCGTTCTGCTGCTGCGTCACCAGCGTCGCGTTGACCGTGAGGATGTCGGTCAGGGCCTGGCGGAAGCCGTCGACGCGTTCGCTGGTGTGGGTGACGTGGTCGGCCACGTCCCGTAGGTAGCGCTGGAGTTCCTCGTCCGTGCCGTACTTCGCGAAGCCCGCCATCAAGGCGTGCAGCATGCCGACCAGGGGGCGGGTCGCGCGCTGGAACTCGACCATTTCGCGGGAGAGTTCGTAGATGCGGCGGGAGACCTCGGGGTCGCCGCTGAAGACCTCGGTCTCGATCTCGTCGATGTCGTTCTGGACGCCCGCGACGACCGGGGCGTAGCCGTCGACCACCGCGTCGAGGATCGCGTAGAGCACCGCCTCGGGGCCGAGCTTGAGGAGGTCGGGGGTCTCCTCCATGCGGCGACGGACCCCGGACAGGTCGGGGGCCGCGGCGTGCCGGACCGTGATGACGAAGTCGGGGCCCACGAAGACGTGCAGCTCGCCGAAGTCGACCTCCTCGGGGGCGTCGAGGTAGCGGGCGGCGCGCAGGACGACGAAGAGCGTCTCGCCGTACCGCTCAAGCTTCGGGCGCTGGTGGGCCTCCATCGCGTCCTCGACGGCCAGCTCGTGCAGGTCGAACTCGGCGGCCAGGGAGAGGAGTTCGTCCTCCGTCGGCCGGGCGAGGCCGATCCACGCCATGCCGTCCCGCTGCTCGCGCAGCTCCCGGAAGGTGTCCGCGAGGGAGGAGGGCGTCGCCACGCGGACCCCCTCGCGGTACAGCGCCGCCTCCACGACGCTGCCCGCCTCCCGGTTTGCCGCGGCGGGACCGGAGGGCGGAGCGGGCCGGGTCTCCTCGGGCGGCGGGGCCGCCGGGGGCCGCGTCGCGCGCCGCCACGTGTGCTTCCTCGCGGGCGTTGCCGGACGGGGTCGGCGCTCCGCCATGCTGGCCGCCTCCAGGGTGAGTCGAGTCGAGTGTACGTATGGGCTGGATGGCCATTGAGCAGGATATACGTCCTAAAAGGCGCGGGCGGGCCGCACGGCGGAGGGCCGGACGGCAGCGGGCCGCGCGGCGGCACCTCGCAGACGTGTCGGCGTGCTTCGCGCGGCGCACTGTCCGCCCGCCCCCGCTTGCGGACCGTAAGTGTCCGCAAGCCCCGCTAGCGTGACCCGCATGACCAAGACGACCAGGGCCCGGACCGGTACCGCCCCCGTGCTGGGGACGCGCGCGCTCAACCGGGCCACGCTCGACCGGCAGCTCCTCCTGCGCCGCTCCCGCGAGCTGTCCGTCAGGGACGCCGTCGCCCATCTCGTCGGCCTCCAGGCGCAGAACGTCAAACCGCCCTACTACGCCCTCGCCGCGCGCCTGGAGGACTTCGACCCCGCCGAACTCTCCGCGCTCCTGGAGGCGCGCGAGCTGGTCCGTATGGTCACCCTGCGCTCCACCATCCACCTGCACACCGCCGACGACGCCCGGACACTGCGGCCGTTCGTGCAGGACGCCCTCGCCCGCGAACTCGCCGTCTTCCGTGACGGGCTCACCGGCGTTGACCTGCGCGAACTGGCCGGGATCGCCCGCGAGGCCGTCGAGTCCGAGCCCCGCACGATGAAACAGCTCCGCGAGGTCCTGCTCGTGCGGTGGCCCGGCGCCGACCCGCAGTCCCTCGCGATCGCCGCGCGCTGTCTGCTGCCGCTGGTCCAGGTGACCCCGCGCGGGCTGTGGCTGCGCAGCGGGCAGGTCTCCCTCACCACCCTCGAACACTGGCTCGGGGGTACGGATGTCGAGGCGCCGGCCGCGGTGACGGCCGACCCGGCCCAGGCCCAGGCCCCGGCCCCGGACACCTCCACCGCCGACGCCACCGTCCTGCGCTATCTCGCCGCCTTCGGGCCCGCCTCCGTCAAGGACATGCAGACCTGGGCGCGGCTCACCCGGATGCGGGAGGTCTTCGAACGGCTGCGGCCACGCCTGCGGACGTTCCGCGACGAGAACGGCGTCGAAC